>JBDLIY010000352.1:0-4601 GCA_039714635.1 Planctomycetota bacterium | reverse complement strand
CGAAGGAAGGCACCGGTACGGACGACCGGTACGTGGTCCGCATCCTCACGTACTCCGGCCTGGTGCGGGACGATCCGCTCCTGCTCGAGCACCTCTCGGTCGTGATGTCACCGGGAGAGACGGTCACCGCGGAGGCCACGGGGACCGGGCACCTGGTTCCCGGGGAGTTCGAGTTCCGCCTCAGCCGGATGTCCGGCGGTGGACTGCAGATGCACGTGGAAGTGGAGGTCGCGCAGGCGTCGGGGAGGCTCACCAGCGGTTCAAGCAGCGGTTTGGGCCCGGACGGCACGCTCGCGGACGGGCTCGACCTGGGCTCCCGCGCCATGCGGGGCCGATGGTCCGCGCTCTTCCCGGGGAGCACGTTTCCCGCCGCCGTCGTGCCGACGACACTGGTCGTCGTCGACCGGGCCCCGTCCGGCGTGACGGAGGCGCCGGCCCGGGAAGTGTTCACACGGGCGCACGATGAGTTTGCGTCCCAGGTGCGAATCGGGATCGGCGGGGGAGGCCTGGGCGTGGTCACGCCCCAACGGCAGAGCACCCGCGGCATCATCACCCTCTTCGGTCAGCTGGGTCTCTTTGCCTGGGGCATGCTCGCCCTCGCCGGGATCGGCAGCGCCCTCGCCGTCCCGCGCTCCGGACTGGGGCTCGCGATCTTCCTCCTCCTCGCGCCGATCCTCATCGCCGGCCTCGACCGCTACGCCCTGTCCCGCCACCGGGCGGCGCTCGGCCACGAGAACGTCCGCGTACGGGCATCGGCGATGGTCGGTCTGCAGGGGAGCATCCTCTACGCGACGACGGGGCAGGGAGAGGTCGCGACGATGGCGTCGAAAGGGGGAGAGCCGGATGCGGAGATCGCGGCGCGGGTTCGGAAGATGATGCCGCGGAGGAACTGGAGGAAAGTCAGGAAGCTGATCGGGGATGCGGAGCAGCCCCGCTTCCGGTGAGTCTTCGGACGACGTGGACGTCCGGTCTCAGACGGTGACGAGTCCGGTCTTCAGCGTCTTCTCGTGCCCGCACTTGCTGCACACCAGGACCCACTGGTCCCGGAGCACGTAGGTCTGCCTCTCCTGGCAGTTCGGGCAATAGATGCGAACCCAGCTCCTGACGATGGCCGACATGACCAACCTCCTCTTCCCTCTACCCCGAAGCAATCGTCGTGCCGCCCGCGGCGGCGCAACGCCTCTTCCAGACAAGCTCGCGTGCGTAAAGAGCTTACGGGTATCAGGTTCGGTCGACCCCGTCGCCGCGCGGACAACGATCCTTGACACCCGTCTGCGACCGTTGCCTATCGGAATGAGAGGGTGCCGGACCGTAGGTGAATCCGGGCGGGCACCCGTGTGCTAGAATCGACACCCGGAAGTCGACCCCCATGAAACGCGCGCTCCTCCTCCTCTCGATCCTCTCGATTCTCTCAGCGGACGCCCTCGCGGACGGGTTCCACAGCCCCCTCCTGCGCAACAAGGATCCGAAGAAGTGGGGGGAGACGACGCGCGAGGGACTGGGCCTCGACAAGTCCGACACCGCCGAGGAGCAGGACGGCGGCGGCGACCGGTTCAGACGGCGCAAGGCGGCGGGGGACCTGGTCGACGTTCTCCGATACCTCGACCGGAAGAACGTCCTCCTCCGCGAGTTCCCGAACTTCAACTACGACGCCATCCCGACGTTCAAGTCCGAGACCGAGGCGATCCTCATCGCCATCGGGAAGGACGCGGTGCCGCTCCTGGTCCAGACGATCGTCGCCGACATCCGCGGCCAGCACGGCAACCAGGCCGGCCTCCGGCGCGTAAAGGACTTCCGGGAACGCGTGGTGAAGATCCTCATCGCCATCGGCCCCGACTCCCTCGAGTACTGCATCGGGCAGCTCGTCGCCCAGGAGACGGCGATCCGCAAGACGATGCTCCGGATCATCCGCGCGGTCGTCACGGACGTGGACTTCGGGAGCGACGCGACGCAGTGGCGGCGCTGGTTCGGGATCTACGACGCCGGCCGGAAGCGCGACGTGAGGAAGGTCGCCGAGGTGACGGCCGCCCTCTCGGATCCCGACAAGCGGATCCGCCGGACCGCGATCGTCGCCCTCGGGCAGATGCGGAGCACGAAGCCCGTCCCGAAGCTGATGGCGATCCTCGAGTCCCGGGTCGACCCGAAGACGATCGCTCTCACCTGCCGCGCCCTCGCCACGATCGGCGACCGCCGGGCCGTCCCGCGCCTGATCACCCTGCTCGAGAGCGAGACGCTGAGCGTCCGCACCGAGGCCGCCACCGCGCTTCGCTTCCTCACCCGCACGATGCACGGCTTCCGGGCCCAGGGGGCCGAGGAGGAGCGGAAGGCCGCCGTCCTGAAGTGGCGGAGGTGGTGGGAGGCCGAGATGCGGAAGAAGACGGGCGGGGCGAAGTAGCGTTTCCGGGGGTTTGGGATGAAAGAACCTGTCTCAGTATAGACAGAGCGCGGCCGTGGCGGTGGCGTAGACCCGGCCGCCCGCCCGGCTCCAGCGGCCGCAGGGCGTGAACGACCCGCGCTCGTGGCCGCCACTCTCCTGGTTCTTCACGAGGAGCCTCCGGATCGTCCTCGTCCAGTTCCGCCGGAAGTCGCCGCCCGCGCGCCGCGCTGCCATCGTCCCGAAGAACCAGTAGTTCATGTCCGGCGGGTTCCCCGGCGGCGCGGCCTCGCCCGGCTCCGGCCAGACCGGCGGATTCGCCTTCAGGAGCTGGCCGGCGGCCCGGATCGGCTGCGAGAAGCGCGTCCGGTCCATCGCGAGCATCATCGAGAGGCCCGCCGCGTTCATGCCGAGCGATCCGCGACCCCGGTGGCGGTAGCCGATCCGGAGCGTTTTCGGGTCGGTGACGGTCCCGAGCCAGGCCCGCGCGCCGACCTCCACCATCGGGTTCACCGCGACCTTCGCCCGCTCCGCGGTGGAGAAGGCGAGCATGGCCCACGCCGTGACCGAAGTGTCCGACTCCGCCTCTCCGGGCTGGTACCGCCAGCCGGCGTAGGGAGCCTGGGCGCGCTCCAGGTGACGCAGGGCCCGAGCGAGCGCCGCCCTCAGGAGCGGCGTGCCGTCGATCCGGCAGAGTTCCGCCAGCGCGTACGCGGCGATCGCCTCGCCGTAGATCTCGCGGTCCTCCCGGGCGGTGTTCGACCCGTGGAACGAGCCGTCCTTCTGCTGGCGTTTCACGAGCCACCGGACCGCGCGCATCACCCGCCGCGCGTGCGGCCCCTTGCGGTGGCTGCTCCCGCCGCCGGTGAAGGCGAGGATCGCGAGCCCGGTCATCGCGACCTCGTACTCGCGCTGCGCCGGCGCCGTGCATTTCCCGCAGCCTTCGATCGAGGAGATGCCGCCCCAGGCCCCGTCTTTCCGCTGGTGCGTCGCCAGCCAGGCGAGCGCGCGCGAAAGCGGGGCGTACTTCTTCCCGCCGGCATCGCCGGAGTTCGGGGCGGGCGCGCCGATCGAGCCCTGGTCCGAAAGGCCGCCAGCGCCGATGCCGACCATCCCGTCGGGGCCGTCGCCGTCGCGGCCCGGACCTTCGGCCGGGCTCT
Source organism: Planctomycetota bacterium (assembly GCA_039714635.1). Taxonomy (GTDB): domain Bacteria; phylum Planctomycetota; class JAJSAM01; order JAJSAM01; family JAJSAM01; genus JBDLIY01. The sequence goes on along the minus strand of JBDLIY010000352.1, from coordinate 1,067 downwards.
CCCCGGCGTCGTCCGTGAACGTCTCGGATCGGCTGTCGTCGACGACCGGCGTGGGCTCGACGTCCGTTGTTTTCTGTTCGACCTCCTCGTCCGATCTCGGAGTTGGCTTCGGCGTGTCAGACGGAGGCGTGGGTGCTTCCATTGCCACTGTGGCCACCCGGTTTTCGCCCGCGCCGTGCCGCTCCATGATGTGGATCGTCGAGAACAGCCCGAGGACCACGACGAGGTGGAAGAGGACCGAGAAGAAGACGGAAGGGCGCAGGCCGAAGAACCGCCGGCGCCGTTTCGGCCGGGCTTTCTCCCGGGCGGCGGCGATCTCCGCGTCCGAGATCTCAGGGATCTCCCCGGTGTCGGATTCGGGGTCGGCGGTGGGCCCGCTCTCCTCGCCGGTCGGCGCGAGGGAGTACTCCTCCTCGACGTCCCCGACCGCGAGCGTCCCGTCCGGCCGGAGCAGCGCCATGAAGACACCCTCGGCCGCCGCGAGGGGGTCGCGCCGCGGCGCCAGCTCCTGCAGTTCAGCCGCCGAGCCGGGGAAGGTGGCGAGGATGCGCTCGCCGTAGCCGAAGCGGACCTCGACGCCGCCCTTCGCCAGGTCGACGTCGAGCCGGTCCGGGACGGCGTGGTGGCCGACGTCGACGTCGCGGCCGGCGAGGTTCTCCACGATGAGGCGGCCGCCGCCCACGTAGAGGAAGCGGACGTGCTCCGGGTGCATCGCTTCGAGCAGGCCGTCGCGGGAGGGGTCGCCGTCGAGGCGGCGGTAGTTCCGGCAGACCGTGACGGGGAAGGTGGCGATGGAGCTTCGCCCGATCGTGCCGGACTGGCCGGGCACGAGGACGAACACCTCCCCGTTGAAGAGGCCGCCGACGCCTTCGAGGGTCAGCGAATCAGGATTCGGATCCGGCTCTCCCATTCAGGCTGCGATTGTAGCGCGGATCCGCGCGATCAGCGTTTGAGTGTCAGGGGGCCGACCTCGACCGTCTTCCCCGCGGTGAGGTGGAACTTCCCGTTCTTCGCCTTGAGGCGGGAGTAGCGTTCCTTCCCTTCCCGGATCGGTTCCACGAGGGAGA
>JBDLIY010000351.1:0-4609 GCA_039714635.1 Planctomycetota bacterium | reverse complement strand
ACGTACATCAGGAAGTAGTTCGGGGAGTCGAACTCGCCCTGGCCCTTCGTCGCGGTGAGCCGCGCCCAGTGAAAGAGCCAGCCGCGCGCTTCGTCGTACAGCTCCCGGCTGGTCCGGCCGGCGTACCATTTCGAGGCCGGCGTCTCGGGCCAGGTCTGCGCCGCGAGGAGCAGCGCCGCGTAGTGCATGACCCAGTGGTTCTCGGTGTCGCCGCGGTAGACGGGGACGGTCGTCAGGATCTCGCGGATCCGCTCCCGCACGTCGGCGGGGAGCCGCTCCCCGGCGTGGAGCGCCAGGCCGATCAGCGGCAGCGAATAGAACATCGAGTGCTTCGGCTCGGCGAGCTGTGCCTTCAGCTGCTCGAGGAGTGCCGCGTCACCGGCGCCGGACGCGAGCGCGAGCGCGGCCTTGTGGAAGCCCGGCCACTTCTCGGGGTCGCGCGCGGACAGGACCTTTTGCAGCTCGGCCCGGCGGGTGTCGAACGCCGGGTCGGCGTCCGGACGGAAGTCGTCGTGGATGTTCCCCTCGCCCGGAATCTCGAAGTTCCCCGGCTCCGTGGATAGCGGCCGGGGCGGTCCGCTCACCGGCGGAGCCAGCGTCAGGTCCTGCACCAGCGCGCCCTCGAAGCCGACGCGCTGGAAGGTCTTCCCCCGGTCCCGGGTCTCCAGTACGCCGTCGTTTCCACAGACGAGGATCCGGCCCGGCACGTCGGGATCGACGAGGATGCCGTAGACGAAGAAGCCAGCCGGCAGGCCGTCCCGCCCCATCCGCCAGGTCTTCCCGCGGTCTTCGCTGACCGCGAGGAGTTCCTCCCCGCCGGCGTAGATCACATCGCCGTCGATCGCGGCACAGAACACGTACTCCGGAGGCCACAGGAGCTTCCGGAACGTCTTCCCGCCGTCCGTCGACTCGACGAGGCCCCGCCCGTCCGTCGCCGCGAGGATCCGGGCCGGATCGGCAGGGTCGAGGACGACGCGCCGCACGATCACGTCGCCGAGAACCTCCCGCCAGGTCTTCCCGGCGTCGTCGCTGGCGTAGAGCCCGGTGTGGGAAGCGACCCACAGCCGGTCCGGATCCGCGAGGTCCTGCGCGACGTCCGTCGTGAACCGGAAGAGGTCGTGGTGGTCGAGGAGGACCCAGTCGTCCTCCCCTTCGCCTCCGCGCCGGAAGACGCCGTACGCCGTCGCCGCCCAGGCCCGCGTCGGGTCGCGACGGTCGATCGCGATCTTCTGCACCTCGGCCATCCGCCAGCCGCCGGCGAGGCGCCAGTGCCGGCCGCCGTCGACACTCTCCATCACGCCGTTGCCGCAGGCGAGGTAGACGTGGCGCCCGCTCGCGCCCACGGCGACGGAGTTCGTGATGAGCTCCGGCCAGGTGATCGCCGCGAAGGTCTTCCCGCCGTCGTCGCTCGCGTGAAGACCCGTGGGCCGGCTCGCCTTCCCGACGGTGTGGCCCTGGTAGAAGTAGACGGGGACGAGGATGCGGGATGGCGCCGCCTCCCGCGCGCAGCCCGCGAGGACGGCCAGGAGGAGCGCGGCGATCAGGAGACGGTGACGCACTTCCCCTCCTCCACGGACCGGTGGACGGCGTCGACGACCTTCATGTCCGCGAGGCCCCGCTCGCCGGTCGCGACGTAGGGCTCGTCGTCCCGGACCCAGCGGGCAAAGGCGGCGTGGACCTCGTAGCGGTGCTTCACGCGATCGGTCGCGAATCGCAGGGAGTCGTGCGGGATCAGGAACTCGCGGCCCGGCTGGTCGTAGTCGAAGACCTCGCCGATGAAGGGCTTCTCGCCGTAGACGAGGACGTTGTCCCCGGACAGGCGGATCCGGCCGCGCGTGCCGCAGATCGTGAGCCTCCAGAGATCCGTGGCGTAGCTCGCCGCGAAGTGGCCGAGGATACCGCCCGCAAAGCGGATGGTCGCCAGCGTCGTCTCGTCCGCGAACGCCGTCTTCCCCCGCGCGGTCAGGGCGCCGGCCTCGACGGCGTCGCGGTCCAGGAGGAACGTCGACAGGTCGACCTGGTGCAGGGCGAGCTGGATGAAGGCCCCGCCGCCGACCTTCTCCGGGTCCATGCGCCAGTCCGAGTCGGGCAGCGGGTCGCGCAGGTAGATCCCGTGCGCGCAGGTCGCCTGGACGAGGATCGGATCGCCCATCCAGCCGGACGCGACCATCTCCCTCGCCTGCCGGTTCACCGGCTTCGACAGCTCGAACATCGTGACGCCGAGCTTCACGCCGGCGGCGGCGGCGACCTCGATCATCTCCTCCGCCTCCGCGACCGTCGTCGCCATCGGCTTCTGTACGAGGCAGTGTTTCCCGGCCGCGGCGGCGGCGCGCACCTGCGGCAGGTGGAGGTGGTTCGGCGAGTTGAGGATGACGAAGTCGACGTCGTCCGCGAGGAGATCCTCGAAATCGGTGTGCCGTTTCGCGCCCCCCGATCGCTCGCCGACCCGAGCGAGTGCCTCGGGGTTCGGGTCCTGGATCGCCACGATGTCGAAGTCGGAGCTGATCTTCGCGGCGTCGAGCGTGAGATCGGCGATGCCTCCGCAGGCCGCCAGGCCCGCGCGGAGCGGTCGGTCCGTCATGTAGATGCCCTCCCGGTCGAAAGGCCGATCATACGCCTCCACGCGTTCCCGGACGGAGCGGGATCGTCGCCCGCAACGGAAAACAGGCGAGACGGATCGGGGGGCTCGCGCGACGTAGTTCAGGGTCGGGGAGCCTGACGGTGCTTCTTCCGACCCGGCTTGATTCTGTTATCACGTGCGGTAACATCAAAGAACTCGAGCAGGAAGGTCGCCTGTGAAGATCGAATCCGTGGAGCCGAACAACCGCAAGCGGGTGTTCATCGTGCGAACGGCGTATCGAACGCTCGAGTTCCCGTACGCCAAGGCCGACATTCCACCTACTCCAGCCGACCGACTGGTGCGGGTCTACGTGGACCCCGAGATCGCGAACGAGGGGTTCACCTGGATCCTCGAGTCGGGCCGGGAGGACACGCTGCACATCGATCACGTTCTCTCGTACAACGAGGACCCCGCCTACAAAGCCGAGTTGCTCATCCACCGCCTGACGGTCGAAGCCCAGGACCTCCTCGCGGCGTCGGGCCTGTCCAAGCGCGAGGTCAGCCGGCGGCTCGGCACCTCGCCGACCCAGCTCTACCGGCTCCTCGACCAGACGAACTACGGAAAGTCGCTCCCCCAGCTTCTCGCCCTCCTGCACATCCTCGGCTACGAGGCGAAGATCGAGATCTCGCCGCGGCGCACCGCGACGGTCTGACCTTCGGCGAGCTATCATGCGCCCATGCGCACTCCGGAACTGAGCGGGATCATCGCGGCCACGGTGCTTCCGCAGACGGACGACCACGAGATCGATTTCGACGCGTACCCGGACTACCTGGAGTGGCTGCTCGAGCAGGGCGTCTCGGGTCTCGCGGTCAACGTGGACACCGGCGAGGGGCCACATCTCTCCCCGGCGGAGGCGCTCTCCGTCGTCGAGGCGGCGGCGACACACGCGGCCGGCTGCGTGCCGATCGTCGCGGGGCTCGGGCCGGGCTCGACGGTGAGCCGCGTGGAGACAGCCCGCGACCTGAAGGCAGCCGGCGCCGACGCGCTCCTCGTCTTCCCGCCGAGCGCGTTCCGCGGCGAGCCGCTCCCCACCGGGCTGCCGGTCGACTACTACGCGCGGATCGGCGAAGGCGCGGACATCCCCCTCGTCCTCTTCCAGTTGCAGGACGCGCTGGGCGGCGTGGAGTATCCGATCGAGACACTCGTCGCGGTCTCGTCCCTCCCCCATGTCGTCGCGATCAAGGAGGCGACGTTCTCGCGGGAGAAGTTCACGGCGACGGTGTCTGCGCTGGCGAACGTGGACGTCACGGTCCTCACGGGCAACGACAACTTCATCCACGACTCGTTCGTGCTGGGCGCGGAGGGCGCGCTCATCGGCTTCGGCACGCTGGCGGCGGGGGAGCAGGTGGAGATGGTCGAGGCCTGGTTCGCGGGCGACCGGGAGCGCGCGGCCGAGCTGGGCGAGAGGATCCAGAAGCTCGCCGACGTGGTCTTCGCCCGCCCGATCCGGAACTACCGGGCGCGGCTGAAGGAGGCGCTGACGATGACGGGGGTGATCCCTTCCGCCGCGATCCGACCGCCGCTGGCGCGGATCCCGGAGGCGGAGCGGGAGAGCCTGCGGAGAGCGCTCAGGGAGTTCGGACTGCTCTGACGCGGACCGCGCTGGGACCGGTGGCCCGGGCGGTCTTCGGGCCCACCTGGAATCCACTTCCTTGCATTCTGCCGCCCGAGTGTCAGGATTCCCGGTTGCTGTCAGTGTCAGAACACTCAACTTGGAGGCGCAATGCTCAAGAACGGGACCATCCTCGCTCTCATCATTCTCCTGGGCGTCACCGGATGCACGACGAGCTCCGAGTCCGCACAGGCGGACGACCTCACGGCCCACGTCGGGGAGTACGGGTCGCCACCGGCCAGGCTCCAGCTCAAGCGAGCGGGCGTGCCGAAGTTCCTCGACGCCAGCCCGAAGGAGAAGGCCAAGGAGTCGGCCGAGAATCTCGGAGCCCTGGCCGCCGACCAGGCCACGACGCTGCTGGTCAACTCCTACCGCTT
>JBDLIY010000350.1:0-4629 GCA_039714635.1 Planctomycetota bacterium | reverse complement strand
TCATGTGCGTGCCCGGCCACGACGAGCGCGACCACGAGTTCGCGACGAAGTTCGGCCTCCCGATCGTTACGGTGATCAGCGGCGGGGAGAAGCCCGTCGTCGAGGAGGCGTGGTCCGGCGACGGCACGCTCGTCAACTCGCGGTTCCTCGACGGGCTCGACGTGCCGAAAGCCATCTCGAAGATGAGTGAGTGGCTCGAAGAGAACGGCCGTGGGAAGGCGCGCGTCGAGTACCGCCTTCGCGACTGGCTCTTCTCGCGTCAGCGCTACTGGGGCGAGCCCTTCCCGATCGTCATCACCGACGACGGGGACATCGTTGCCGTGGACGAGAACGACCTCCCGGTGGAGCTTCCGTCGATCGACGAATACCGCCCCACGGACGACGGCCGGCCGCCGCTCGCCCGCGCGGGCGAGGACTGGCTCCGCGTGACGCTCCCGGACGGCCGGACGGGCACGCGCGAGACGAACACGATGCCCCAGTGGGCGGGGTCGTGCTGGTACTACCTCCGCTTCATCGACCCGAACAACGATCGCGCGGCCTGGGACATCGACCTCGAGAAGTACTGGATGCCGGTGGATCTCTACGTGGGCGGGGTCGAGCACGCGGTGCTCCACCTCCTCTACGTGCGGTTCTGGCACAAGGTGCTCTTCGACTGCGGCCTCGTCTCCACGGAGGAGCCGTTCCCGCGCCTCTACAACCAGGGGATGGTGCTCGCGACCTCCTACAAGGACAAGCGCGGCAAGTACGTCCACCCGCACGAGGGGAAGGAGACGGACGACGGCTGGGTCCTTACGGCGACGGGCGAGCCGCTCGACGTCCAGATCGAGAAGATGGGCAAGTCGAAGCTCAACGTGGTCAACCCCGACGACGTGGTGCGCGACTACGGCGCCGACTCGATGCGTCTCTACGAGCTTTTCATGGGGCCGCTCGAGATCCAGAAGCCCTGGCAGATGACGGGCGTGGAAGGTGTGCACCGGTTCCTCAAGCGGACCTGGCGCCTCGTGGTGGACGACCGGTCGGGCGAGCTTTCGGACCGGCTCACGGACGCGCCGGGGACGAGCGAGGAGTCGCTCTGGCGGACGCTCCACAAGACGGTGAAGAAGGTCACGGCGGACACCGAGACCCTCCAGATGAACACGGCGATCGCGCAGATGATGATCTTCGTCAACGAGGCGACGTCGTCGAAGACGCTCCCGGTCGAGTCGGTGAAGATCTTCCTCCAGACGCTTTCGGCGTACGCGCCGCACCTCTGCGAGGAGCTCTGGAAGCGGCTCGGCGAGGACGACCTCCTCGCGTTCGCCCCGTGGCCGGACTACGACGAGGCGCTCTGCGTCGAGGACACGGTGCTGATCGCGGTCCAGGTGAACGGGAAGAAGAAGGACGAGATCTCCGTGCCCCGGACGGCGTCGAAGGACGACCTCGAGAAGCTCGCGCTGGCGTCGGAGAAGGCGCAGGCGGCGATGGCCGGGAAGGAGCCGCGGAAGGTGATCGCGGTCCCGGGCCGGCTCGTGAACATCGTGGTGTGAAACAACGCAGGCCGGCGCCGGGCTTTCACCGTGGCCGGGCCGAATCCGGGAAAAACGGTTCCGCCTCCGTATTACCGGATTCGGGTCAGGTCGTCTCCAGCCGGAGGTCCTCCGGGGCGCCGCCCAGCAGGCGATAGACGTTTCTCGCCTTCTCGATCTCGGCCTGCGCCATCTTCGTGCCCGCGCCGAAACGGCACGAGTCCGACTCGCACGCGGCGACCGTCACCTGGCTCGCGCCCCGGTCCAGCAACTCCAGCAGCATCGCCGCCCGGACCTGGCCCGCGCAACGGAAACGCACCACCCGAACACCGTCGCCCGCCTCCAGGAAGTCCGCGTGGCGCTGGCACGCGAGGACGATCCGGGGCGCGCCGTCTCCCTCGACGAACACGCCCGTCCACCAGTCCGCCGAGAGCGACCGCGCCGTCGCCGCGTGCGTGTCGCACACCGCCGAACACAGGTAACAGCCGCGGCAGAGCGCGGGCTCCACGTGGGCGATCGTGTGGCCGTCCTCGGCCTTCGTGAGCTCGATCGCCCCGAACTGGCACACCTTCTCGCACTCGCCGCAACCCCGGCACTTCGTCGCGTCGATCCACGTCCGCATCGGGACCAGGTCGACCTCGGTCTTCTCCGCTTGCGCGAAATCCGGGAGCGTGCCCGGCCGCACCTCGGGCAACAGCCAGGCCGGCGTCGGCTCCTCGTCCACGAGGTCCATCGCCACGCTGCCGGGCGCCCGGATCAGCGCCGTCTCCGCCGGACTTCCGTCCCGGGCCGGCACGTGGATCCGGATCTGCCTCCGCTGGCAGGTCGGCGCGCAGATCCGGCAGTCGGCGCAGGGACCGCACCGCAGGCAGCGCCGCGCCTCCGCCACCGCCGACTCCGCCGTGAACGCCTGCTCCACCTCGTGGAACTCCCGGCCCGGCGACGGGAGGCGCACCTCGTGCCGGTGCCGCCGCGCCGCGATCGGCCTCGTGTCCGGCACCTCGAACTCCACGGGGGGCGGCCGCCCGGCGAGGGACTTCGCCATCTCCTCCATTCCGCCGTGGATCCAGTGGGCGATGCTCGCGGCGCTGCGGTGGCCGCCGCCGATCGCCTCGACGACCGTGGACGGTCCCGTCACCACGTCGCCGCACGCGAAGACGCCCGGAAGGCCCGTCATCTCCGTCAGCGGGTCGACGCGGATCGTGCCCCACTCCGTCAGGGCCCGCTCCTCGTCCGTCCGCAGGAAATCCAGCTCCGCCTCCTGGCCCACGGCGGCGAGGACCTTGTCCGCCGCGACGAGGAACTCCGTGCCCGGGATGACGATGGGCCGACGGCGTCCGCTGTCGTCCGGCTCGCCCAGGCCGACCCGGGCGCACTCCAGCGCGCGCAGGTGGCCGTCCTCGATCTCCGCGCGCACGGGAGCCACGAGGAAGCGGAACACGATTCCCTCCGCCACCGCCGCTTCGATCTCCTCCGCTCCGGCGAGGAGTTCCTCCCGGTAGCGCCGGTAGAGGACCTCCACCGACCCGGCGCCGAGACGCAGTGCAGCCCGCGCCGCCTCCACGGCGGTGGAGCCGCCGCCGATCACGACGACGTTCCGGCCGGGATGTTCGCGCCCGCCTTCGTTGACGCGTCGCAGGAAGGCGAGCGCGTCCTCGATCTGTGGCGAGTCCCCGCCCTCCTCGAGTCGCAGCCGCTTCCCCGCCTGCGCGCCGACCGCGAGGAGGACGGCCGCGTAGCCGTTGGTCAGCAGCGCCGGAAGCTCGAAGTCGCGACCCAGCGCCTCGCCGGTCCGGATCTCGATTCCCGTTCCGGCGATCGCGTCGATCTCGCGGGTCAGGACGTCGCGCGGGAGGCGGTACTCCGTGATGCCGTAGCGAAGCATCCCGCCGGGCTCCGGCTCGCGCTCGAAGATCGTCACCGGGATCCCGCGCTGTCGCAGGTCGTACGCCGCCGTCAGGCCGCCGGGGCCCGAGCCGACGATCGCGACGCGGGGACCGTCCACGGGCGGGGGCGTCGGCAGCCGGGGCGGCGCCTCGGCTTCGAGATCCGCCACGAACCGCTTGAGCGCCCGGATCGAGATCGGGTCGTCGATCTCCCCGCGGCTGCACGCCGCCTCGCACGGGTGGTCGCACACGCGGCCGCAGACGCCGGGCAGCGGACACTGCCGCCGGATCACGTCGAGCGCTTCGGCGAACCTCTCCTCGGCGATCAGCGACACGTAGGCCTTGACGTTGATGCCCGCGGGACAGGTGCGGTTGCAGTGGGCGGGCGTGACGGCGTGGATCGGGAGCGGCTCGGACTGGAGCGAGGGGATGAGGAGCGCCCGGCCGTCGAGGGCGAGCGCGGCTCGGGAGGGCGTGGCGGTGGCGGAACCCATGGAGGCCTCCTTCCTCGGACTCGTCCGAGCACCTCCCGCCCGATCCGTTCTATTCGAGGTCGAGCCACCGGTTCAAGCGCGTTGTGAGATTACGACGTGATTGACACCCGCGGCCACCCGTGGTCGGAAGGGGCCACCGGAGTCCCGTCCCGGCCGCGTCCGTCCCGGCCTCTGCGAGTGGGGCTGCCGAGCGACCCGGTTTGGCGTACCCCGGCTGTGGTGGATGCGGTAGAACCGCCGCATGAGCGAAACGCCGCAGCCCACCGCCATCGTCGGCGCATGCGTCCTCACCGTCTCCGGCCGCGTCCACGAGCCGGGCACCGTCGTCTTCGCCGGCGACACGATCACCGAGGTCGGCCCCGAGGACCAGGTCACGATCCCCGACGACGCGGAGCGGATCGAGGCCCGCGGCATGACGCTGATGCCCGGCCTCGTCGACGCGCACACGCACCTCGGCGTCTTCGGCGAGGAGAAGGGAGAGGACCGCGGCGACGGCAACGAGGTCTCCGACCCGATCACGCCGGAACTGCGCGCGCGCGACGCCCTCGATCCCTCGGCGGCCGCCTTCCCCGACGTGCTCGGGGCCGGCGTGACGACCGTCATGACCTCGCCCGGCTCCGCCAACATCGTCGGTGGGACGTGCATGGCGATCCGGACCCGCGGCCGCACCGTCGACGAGATGACGCGGCGCGACCCGATCGGCATGAAGATGGCCCTCGGCTACAACCCGAAGAGCTGCTACGG
>JBDLIY010000349.1:0-4635 GCA_039714635.1 Planctomycetota bacterium | reverse complement strand
TCATTGCTCACCGCTGACTACCCACTTGCCACTACCCGCTGCCCACTGCCCACTGCCCACTAACAACTACCCACTCCATGTCCAACGCCGATATTGCCGCAGTTTTCGAGCAGGTAGCCGACCTCCTGGAATTCGAGGGGGCCAACCCGTTCCGCATCCGAGCTTATCGCAACGGGGCCCGGGCGATTGCCGATTTGCCAGAGTCGGCAGCGGCCATCGTCGAGGATGCCGATCGAGACCTGACCGATTTGGAGGGAATCGGCAAGGACCTGGCCGCCAAGATCGAGACCCTCCTGGATACCGGCTCGCTGCCCATGCTTGAGGAGCTGTTGGCAGAAATCCCCGAGAGCGTGCTGGCCATTCTCCGCGTGCCCGGTCTGGGGCCCAAAAGGGCCGCCGTTCTCTACAACGAATTGGGCGTAACCGACCTGGAGGAACTCCGTGAGGCGTGCGAGAGCGCGAAGACCCCGACTTGCCGGGGGGTTCGATCCAGACCGTGGATCGGAAGAGAGGATCGTCCTCCACCGCCGTACCTCCGATTGCCGATAGGGGTTCGGAGGTGCCTCATGCAATCGACGAAGAGTCTTCTTGTTCTCCTCTCCGTCCTGGTCGCGGCGATCGCGCTCCAGGCGTCCTTCGCCGCGCCCGGCGACAACTTCCGCTTCCTCACGCAGTCCCTGCCGGACGGGGCCGAGGACGCGGAATACGCGGCCACCCTGATCGCGGCGAACGGCGGGAGTGACGTCACGTTCGGCGTGAGCGCGGGTTCGCTGCCCCCGGGCCTCTCGCTGGACCCCGCGACGGGGCGCATCTCGGGAATCCCCACGGCGGCCGGCTCGTATCCGTTCACGCTCTCCGCGGACGACGGGCTGAGCACGGCCCTCCTGCCGGTCACCGTGGCGATCGGCCCGTCGGCTGCGACCCACGGCCACCTGGCGAACACGGACCTCGACCGGGGCCGCGTCGGGAGCATCTACTACGAGGTGCTGACCGTGACGGACGGCGTGGGGCCCTTCGTCTTCGGGTCCGCCGGGCTTCCGCCCGGCCTGACGCTCAACGGATCGACCGGCCAGATCCAGGGCTCGCCTACGGTCGCCGGGACGTTCCACGTCCACATCTCGGCGATCGACCGGGGAGACGGCGACCACACCGTGTGGACGGTGCTGCCCCTCGTGGTCCTCCCGGACAAGTCGGACATCGCGTTCACGACGGTCCTTCTCCGGAACGGCGAGGTGGACCGGCCCTACGACGACACCTGGAGCGCCGGCGGGAACCCGTCTTTCGACGCGAGCGGCCTGCCGCCGGACCTCACCCTCGACACGAAGTCCGGCGACGTGACCGGCATTCCCGCGACGGCGGGCACCTTCCCGGTGACGCTGACGGCGAAGAGCCGGGGGGACACGATCGTGACGACCCTCCCGATCACCGTCGCGCCGTCCACCACGAGCACCTTCCACTGGGCCTGGACGGAACTCCCGCCGGCCGTGACGGGCATCGCCTACGCAGGGCTGCCCCCCGTGCACGTCGCCACCCGTGGCGGGACCGCGGTCGCACACTCCGCCGTGGGGCTTCCTGCGGGCATCGTCTACGACGCCGCCACCGGCGCACTCTCGGGGACCGCGGTCGACGTGGGCGTCTACCCGGTCATGTTCACGGCCACGGACGGGCCGGGCGGGCCTTCGATCTCCTTCCCCGCGACCTTCGTGGTGCTGCCGCCCGGCGGGGGCGACGCCAACGACGTCGCGGTGAACCTGTGGGTGACCAAGCAGGCCCTGAGCACCGGCCGGCCCGGCAGCGACGGCTGGAAGGGCAGGTTCATCTACAACGCCGACCGGCGGACCGGCCGCGCGTTCGACCCCCTGATCGACTCGGCGCGATTCTCCCTGGGCTCGCGCGTGATCCGGCTCGACCCGGGCGACCTCGTCGAGGTTCGTCCCGGCGTCCACGTGTTCAAGGACACCGAGCAGGACGGTGCGATCGTGTCCGTCAAGGTCTACCCCGCGAAGCAGCAGATCATGGTCAAGACGAAGCTCGACACGATCCCGGACAAACTGAACCAGACGCTCGAGAACGAGGTGGTGCTCGGCAACCGGGGCTACCGCCTCGAGGAGCAGTTCAAGGACGGGAAGCTCCTGGTGACGCCCGGCTACGAGACCGTCGCCTTCGTGGTGGACAAGTTGAAGCTCGCCATCGAGGACGACGACACCGGCACGGTCGCCCTGCGCGCGAGGCTGATCGTGCCCGGTCTCCTCTGCGAGCCCGGGACGACGCTCCGACTGCGCGTGCTCGAGGGGGCGGAGGTCCTGCTCGACAAGGACCTCACCGACCTGATCGGCGTCGAGCAGGTGACCGATCCGCGGACCAGGGACCTCGCCTTCGTCCTCGAGAGGAACGACGAGGACACCGCGGAGACCGACCGACTCACGAAGTTCAAGTACGACAGCCGGAAGGGAAAGCTGAAGGTCACGCTCAGGGACGCCGACCTGTCGGGCGTTTCGTCGGGCGAGGCGCACCTGGCCATCGAACTCACCATCAACGACCGGGTCTACCACACGGCCCTGACCGTTTTCAGTTCCCGCGACGGCCGGTACAGCGCGAAGATGCCGAAGAGGTAGCGGGGCCCGCGGACGTACGCATCGTGCTTCAGCGGCAGGGCCGATAGGCAGTGATTGGTATGCAGGCCGTCGGCCTGCCGCGAGACGGACTCAGTGTCCCGGAAGGCCCGTTCTGTCCCATGTGTCCCATCTGAACGTACCCGGGGATGTGCCCGGGGATGTGCCCTCCCAGCGAAGCCGCCGGGTGCGAGCGGTCCCGGCCCTCTGCCCCCGGGAGACGCTCCGTCCTGTAGAATGCTCGCAGGAGGTGCGATGAAGTACCGCGTGATCATCAGGCCGGACGAAGACGGGATGTTCGTGGCCGAGTGCCCCAGTCTCCCCGGCTGCATCTCACAGGGCTCGAGCCGGGACGAGGCGAAGGAGAACATCGCCGAGGCCATCGCGGGTTATGTCGAGAGCCTCGAAAAGCACGGTGAGCCCATCCCACCCAGCATCGAAGAAGAGATCGTCGAGATCCCCTGATGGCGAGACTCCCGGTCGTCTCCGGCCGCGAAGCGGTTCAGGCGTTGGGACGGGTGGGATACCGGTTGGATCGTCAGCGGGGGAGCCACATGATCCTTCGACAGGTGGATCCGCCGCACCGAAGACTTACCGTGCCCGATCACCGTGAGCTGGCGAAGGGCACGCTTCGCGCGATCATCCGCGAAGCTGGTCTGACCGTGGACGCATTCCTTGCCCTGCTCGACTGAGTACCGGATCAGTCGCACTCCGCTCTCTCGCCTTCCCGATCGTTACAGAAGAGAGCCATGGACGGACCCTGGGTGTCCGTGAGGGGGTTGGGGTGAGAAGATGGGGCGAGAGAGGGGATTCGAACCCCCGACCTCCTGAGCCACAGTCAGGCGCTCTAACCAACTGAGCTACTCCCGCCACCCTTTCAAACAACGCGTTCCGTGCGGCCTGGGCCGGCCTGGCGCGCCGGCGAGGATTCGAACCCCGGACCTGCGGATTAGAAGTCCGCTGCTCTATCCAGCTGAGCTACCGGCGCACCCTGCGGCCAACCAGGGCTCACCTTGGGCCCGGTGGTCGGGGCGAGAGGATTTGAACCTCCGACCTCCTGGACCCAAACCAGGCACTCTTCCAAGCTGAGCTACGCCCCGACAGCCTCGAGCAACCGGACCGGCGTCCCGCTCGAAGCGGGGCTTCCCGGAACGGGGCGATTATGGCCACGACCCCGGAACCGGCAAGCAAAAACGAGAGCCGCGAACGCCCCGGGACATTTCGCTGCGGGGGCCGCGCCGTGCACATCTATCATCATCGAACCTGAAGTCGGCTCGAAGGTTCTCCCGAAGTTTCCCGGAGGGCGGAATGAAGATCCTCGTCATCGGCAGCGGCGGACGCGAACACACCCTCGTCAAACAGATCGGACAGTCGCCCCGCGTCTCCGAACTCTACTGCGCGCCGGGCAACGCCGGCATCGCCTCCGACGCCGAACTCGTCGCCATCAAGGACAGCGACCACCAGGGGCTCCTCGCCTTCGCGAAAGATCGTGAGATCGACCTGACGGTGGTCGGGCCCGAGGCGCCGCTCTGCGCCGGTCTCGTCGACCTCTTCCAGGCCGAAGGGCTGCGCGTCTTCGGGCCGTCGCAGGCCGCGGCCGAGCTCGAGGGCTCCAAGGTCTTCGCGAAGCGCCTCATGCAGAAGCACGGGATCCCGACGCCCGCGTTCCGCGTTTTCACTGACGCCGAAGAGGCGCTGGGCTACCTGCGCTCCGTCATCGACTGGCCGGTCGTGCTGAAGGCCGACGGGCTGGCGGCGGGCAAGGGCGTCATCATCGCCGGGCACCTCGGCGAGGCGACCGAGGTCGTGACCGAGGTGATGGAGGAAGGGAAGTTCGGGGAGGCCGGGAACCGGCTCGTCGTCGAGGAGTTCCTCAACGGGGAAGAGGCGTCCATCCTCGCGCTGACCGACGGGACGACGATCGCCGTGCTCGAGTCCAGCCAGGACCACAAGGCCGCGCACGACGGGGACGAGGGGCCGAACACCGGCGGGATGGGGGCGTACAGCCCGGCGCCCGTCGTGA
>JBDLIY010000348.1:0-4658 GCA_039714635.1 Planctomycetota bacterium | reverse complement strand
GCCGGTCGCGAATCCTCGAGCGCGCGGAGCAGCGGCTCGACCGCCGAAGACGACCGGAACTTCCCGATCACCAGGGCCGCCGCCCGCCGGTCCGCCGGCGCGCCGTCCGCGAGGATCGCCGCCGCGACGGGCAGGGCGGAGCGGTCGTCGTGCCGGCGCAGGGCGTCCACGGCCTTCAGGCGGATCGCGGGCTCCGGGTCCTGGAGGCGTTCCGCGAGCTTCTCCCGCGTCAGGCCTCCGGGGATCTTCAGCAGGGCGTCGAACGCGGCTCCGGCGATCGTCCGGTCGCCGTCCCCGATTCGCCGGCGGAGCGCGCGGGCGCCGGGCCGATGTTCTTCCTGGCCGAGGAGATGGATCATCGACAGCACGATCGAGCGGTCGGCCTCGTCCGGCAGGCGCGCCGCGATCGCGGAAAGGACGTCGGGCGCGACGCGCGGCGCCGCGACGATGTAGAAGCGGACTCGCCCCCACCACGTCCTGTCGAGCTTCCCGTCCCGGATCGCCTTCGCCGCCGGCCCGGCGTACTCCTCGAGCCCGAAGCGGAGCAGGAACGCGGAGCCGAGCGCGCGGACCGCGGCCCGCTTGTCCTCGAGCAACCGCACCGCCTGCGGCGCGATCCGCCAGGCCTCCTGCGTGTGGAGGAGGTGGAGAGCGTAGTAGAGGACGAGGTGGTCGCCGTCCGCCGCGAGGAGGCGCCCCACCGCCGCCGCGATCGCGGGCTCGCGCACCGCGTACAGCCGCCGGATCATGAGGGTGCGCGTCGGCGACGGCACGTCCTTCGTCAGGAGCGCGTCGGCCATCGACAGGACGACGGCGCGATCGCCCTTGCGGTAGAGCGCCGCGCCCGCCGTCACGCGGAGATGGGGATCCCCGAGCTTCGTCACCGTGCGCAGCGCGTCATCCGCCGTCTTCGTCCCCGTGGCGGCGAGGATCAGCACCCCGTAGTACTGCCCGGTGGTGTCGAGTTCCGGCAGGAGGCCCTGGATCGGGTAGACGGCCTTCGGGTCCTTCCGCTTCAGGAGTTCGCGGTAGGCGGCGGTGCGCGTGCGCCCGTCCCTCAGGTCGTTCACGAGATCCGCGGTCTTCTTGCGCGCGGCGTGAGCGCTGCCGGCGAGCGCGAGCAGCAGCGTGACCAGGAGGACGTACCGCATCAGTCCCCTCCCGTCGTCGCGCCGCCGCCGGTTCCACCGCCGGACGGTGCGCCGCGCGCCGGGCGCTGCGGGCCGGGACCGGGCGACGTCGTGCCGCCGCCGCCCTTCGGCGCCCAGCGCGGTGGCGGAATCCCCGCCTGCTGCTTCCCGACGACGTAGTAGGTCGCCAGGCACTGCCGGCGCACGGCCTGCGCGAACGGCGAGTACCGGTAGCGCTGGACGTACTCGGAGAAGACGCGGTCGAGCCGGGCCATCTCGCGGCTCAGGCGGTCCCCGCCGGGGAAGCGGTACTCCACCAGCGGTCCGACGCCGTGGCACAGGCTCAGGTTGCGCCAGGCGATCCGGTAGTAGAGGAAGTCGGGCCGGAGCACCGGGATCTCCGGCGGCTTCGGCTCCCTCGCCGCCTCCCGCTCCTGGACGGGCGCCACCTCCCGGCAGAACGCGGAGAAGTGCAGGCAGTTGAACCGGGTGACCTCCAGCATCACGCGGATGTAGCCGGCCATCGCGCGGTAGCGCGCCTCTCCCCCGGACGCGTCGGCGCGGTGGATCGCCTTGCCCAGGGCGCTGAGGATCGCGCCGCACGCCGCCGCCGCCTTCTCGGCCCTCGCCGCCTGGGCGTCGTAGGCCGCGGTGTCGCCGAGCACGAACCGCTTCCCCTCGTCGACGCCCCGCGCGCGGAGCCCGTCCCCGGTGAAGCCGATGGTGGGCTTGAACTCCATGACGCCCTTGTTCGCGGCCGCCGACCAGGCGCTGATCGCGGCCTGGAAGTAGGGATCGGTCGCCGCGTGACGTCCGACGTCGGCGCGGGGCCCGACCATCGGCGCGAGCGCCCGCAGGACGTGCATCTGGTAGATCTCGCCGCAGTCCAGGTGCTGGTTCAGGCAGACGTGGCAGGTGGAATACAGCGGACCGCAGCGGCTGATCCGGGCCGACGCCGGATAGTAGAGGTAGATCTTCCCGCCGGTCGCGGCGACGGTGCGCGTCAGGCCGAAGATCCCGAAGCCGCTCGACACGGCCTCGTTCGCGATGCCCAGCTGGAGGCGGAAGGACCACGGCAACTCGGGGAAGGCCGACTCGCCGCCGTGCATCATCAGCTCGGGATGCCACTCCTCCGGCCGCCTCAGCCAGTACGTGTCCGAGAGGTACGCCTCCCGGCCGATCACGTTGACCTTCACGCCCGACTTGACCAGGAGGGACACCGTCCGGTTCAGGTCGTCCTCGGCGTCGCCGTTCTCCAGCGTGACGAGAAGGATCTCCCGCTTCCCCGGCCGTTCCGCCAGCAGCCCGCCGGCGCGGCGCAACGCGGCGTAGACGTTCTGGATCGTGGTGAGCGGCTTCTCCGTCACCTCGGCGACGACGTGGCCCACCCGGTCGAGGTCGAACGTCGGCGCGAGGCGGATCCCGTCCATGTCGTGGATGGAGATCGCCGTGCCGACCAGGCGCTCGCGGTGCCGCATGAGCGCGGCGCGGAACGCGGGGGCGAAGCCGGCCTTGACCAGGGAGGCCGTGGGATCGATCACGACGACGAGGTGCCGTCCGCCGGGCCCGTCGCGCGGCTGGACCGTGAGGTCGAGGATCCGGTCGAGGGGCCGGTTGCGCTCGGTGACCTCGGCGGCGTTCGTCAGCTCCTCGGCGGCCGCGGGGAGGGCGGCGAGGAGCAGGAAAACCACGGTCGTGAGAAGGGCGGTGCCGGTGCGCATGGAACTGAATGGTAAGCCGGGATTGCGCGCTCGGCAATCGGAGAGGAGAATCCTCCGCTTCAGAGCAGCCCCGGAGAAAGCCCATGAAGTGGATCGTCGTGGTGTTCATCGTGCTCGTGTTCGTGACCGCCGGCCCCTCGACCGCGCAGGAGTCCACGCCGGAGTCGATGGCGTTTTTCACGCCGCCGGAACTGGCCAGGATCGACGCCGGGCTGACGCTGCTGAACATGACGAAGCGGGACCTCGCGTTCGACAAGCTGACGCAACTCGAGGAGTACCGGCGCTTCCGGTTGCCGACGGTGGACGAGACGCTTGCGAACCCGCTGTACGCCGCGACGGCGACGTGGGAATGGGCTCAGAAAGCGAGGCTCGACGCGGCGGAGATCCTCTGGGCCGCGATCGGTGAGTTGATGCCCCTGCTGGAGGAGAAGGGAGAGCCGCTCACGAAGGAGGAACTCGCGCGGCTTCAGGCCTGGGCGCGCACGCGGCTGGTCAGCGGCGACGAAGACGAAGAGAGAGACGACGGCCCGGACCCCGTGGAGATGCTCGACCTCGCCGCGCGCTTCCGGCTCTACGAGGTCATCGCTGACGCCGAAGAGTTCGTCGATATGGAGGGCCGGGGCCTCGAGGTCCGCCGGGGCACGCCGGGGGACGATGTCCACGACCTGCGGGAGGACCCGCCGCAGCTCCTGATCGATCCCGGGGGCAACGACACCTACATCGCCCCGGCGAGTGGCACCCCGGACCATCCGGTCTGCATCGTGATCGACCTCGGCGGGAACGACACGTATGGGAACGGCGAGGACCTCTCCTGCGGCGCCGGCTACTTCGGCGTCGGGATTCTGATCGACCGCGGGGGCGGCGACGATGTCTACCGGTCGGGCCACATGTCCCAGGGCTGCGGGGTCTTCGGTGTCGGGATCCTCTCCGACGACGGCGGGAACGACGTCTACGAGTGCAGGGACACCGGCCAGGGCGCGGGCGCGTGGGGCGTCGGGCTGCTCCTCGACCGCGGCGAAGGCAACGACCGCTTCCACGCCGACCTCTACGGGCAGGGCTTCGCCTACGTCGGCGGATTCGGGCTTCTGCACAACGAGGCGGGGAACGACGTCTACGACGCCGGCGGCGTCCACAAGCACTACCCGCTCTTCAACGACCGGTTCCAGTCGCTGTCCCAGGGCTTCTCGATCGGGATGCGGCCGCACGCGTCCGGCGGGATGGCGTTCCTCGTCGACGACTCGGGGAACGACCGCTACCTCTGCGACATCTACGGCCAGGGCGCGTCGTACTGGTTCGCGCTGGGCGGGCTCGTGGATCGCGACGGGAACGACACCTACACCCTCGGCCAGTACGGCCAGGGCGGCGGGATCCACCTCGCGACCGGCGTGCTGCTCGACCTCGCGGGGCAGGACCTCTACTACAACATGCACGGCGTGGGGACCGGCGGGGCGCACGACTTCGCGGTCGGCATCCTCGTCGACCGGGCGGGCGACGACTACTACGCGGGCTCCGGCGGGACGCAGGGCGGCGCGCTGACGAACTCGTTCGCGCTGCTCCTCGACGGCGGCGGGAACGACGGCTACTGCCCGGCGAAGGTGACCCACACGCTGGGCGGCGGCCGCTCGGCGCGCGGGATGGGCTCGATCGGGCTCTTCATCGACGCGGGCGGCAAGGACCTTTACGGCACGCGCGAGCCGAACGGGACATCGTGGACGAAGGAGACGTACGGCGCGGGGATCGACGTCGCGGATCCGCCGCCGGTTCCGGGGCAGAAGCCGCCGCCGCGGGCGAAGCTCAGCCCGGAGGA
>JBDLIY010000347.1:0-4674 GCA_039714635.1 Planctomycetota bacterium | reverse complement strand
CGGGGTCCGGCCCACTACAATCCGCGCTCGTCCCGCCCCCGGGAAACCGCTTTGGACAAGACCCAGACTCCCTCCACGTTCTGGAAGCGCGCCCTCGCCCCCTACACGAAGCCGAGCGTGGGGCGCAGCGTGCTTCAGATCGTGAACACGTTCCCTCCATTCGCCGCGCTGTGGACCCTGATGTACGTCTCGGTCGGGCGCGACTGGCCGTACGGGATCACGCTGCTGCTGGCCGTCCCCACCGCGGGCCTGCTGGTGCGGCTGTTCATCATCCAGCACGACTGCGGCCACGGGTCGTTCCTGAAGTCGAAGCGGGCCTGCGACCTCATCGGCTCGGCGATCGGGATCCTCACGCTGACGCCGTACCACTACTGGCGGCAGGAGCATGCGGTCCACCACGCGACGTCGGGCCTGCTCGACAGGCGCGGCGCCGGGGACATCGACACCCTCACGGTGGCGGAGTACGAAGCGCTGTCCCCCGGCCGGCGCCTCCTGTACCGACTCTACCGGAACCCGATCTTGCTCTTCGTCATCGGCCCGCCGTTCCACTTCATCCTCAAGCAGCGGCTCCCCTGGGACGCGCTGCCGCGGAGCGCGTCCGCGTGGAGGAGCGTCTGGCTCGTGAACGGCGCTCTCGCCGCCGTGCTCGGGGCGCTGGCGCTGACGACGGGGCTGCGAACGTTCCTGCTCGTGCAGGTCCCGGTGACGCTGATCTCCGCTTCCGCGGGCGTGTGGCTCTTCTACGTCCAGCACCAGTTCGAGGACACGTACTGGCGCTGGAAGCCGGACTGGGACTACCACGACGCCGCGCTGCACGGCTGCTCGAACTACGAGGTCGGCGGCCCCCTGATGTGGATCACGGGGAACATCGGCCTCCATCACATCCATCACATGAGCGCCCGGATCCCGAACTACCGCCTGGCCGACGCCCAGCGCGCGATCCCCGAGCTGTCGGCGGCGACGAACCTGTCGATCCCGGCGAGCCTGCGGTGCGCGCGCCTGGCGCTCTGGGACGAGAGCCGCCAGAAGCTGATCAGCCTGCGGGAGCACGGCCGTCGGACCCCGCTCAGCCCTCCAGCACCTCGTGAGTGAGATCGTCGAGATCGATCAGCATCGCGCGCGCCCGATCGCGGCACGCCACGTTGAAGCGGTTCTCCGTCCGGCCGAACGTGCGGTGGATGTGGCCGTGGATGTGGATCCGCGGCGATCGCTCCCGGATCAGGTCGGCCAGGCAGACGATCCCCATCGGCCACGGCGATTCGAACTCGTGGACGCCCTTCGCCGGAGCGTGCGTCACGAGGACGGTGCGATCGTCGATGAGCGGCGCGAGCTTCTTCAGGTCCGCGGCGATCCGCTTCTCCGACCTCTCGTACTTCAGGCCGAGCAGTGGCAGCGTGTACTCGTAGCCCACGAAGGCCCAGCCCCCCTGCTCCACGCGTCGACCGTGGATGGACTCGATGTTCTCCTGCGGCGGATCCCAGTCGACGAGGTCGTCGTTGCCCATGATGTAGTACACGGAGCAGGTCACGGGCTCGAACGCGGCCGCCATCCGACGCGCGTCGGCGTGGAAGCTCGCCTCGAGGGAGGTGGCGACGGGCAGGGGGCGCAGGAGGTCGCCGGCCAGCACGACGGCATCCGGGCTGTGCTCCAGGGCCCACGCCACGACCGCGTCGGTGTAGTCGGGGAAACCATGCAGATCCGAAGAAGCCAGGATGCGCATGAGCGGAGGGTACCGCGCGTGCCGCCTCCGGTTGAGACCTCTTTTCAATTTCGGGCGCCGAACTCTTAGGATAGAGGGCTCGCCGCCGCCTTCCGCGCGGCGCCACGAAAGAGGCTCGAATGATGCTGAACCGATTGCTCCCGGCGCTGGCGGCCGGCGTCGCCCTCGCGGGTCTCGTCGCGTGCGGCGGCCCGCAGGGTCCCACCTCGGAACTGGTCGTCGACTATCCCCTGGAAGGCTCCATGTTCCCGCCCGGGATCGTGGCCCCCACCTTCGAGTGGCACGACGGAAACGAGGAGGCCGCGTCGTGGCTGGTCACCGTGGAGTTCGACGATGGCGAGCCCGGCCTGAGCCTGACCGTCCAGGGCGGCCCCGCCCCCGAGCCGGAGATCGACGCGACGGCCCTGAGGGAGACCAACGAGATCTACCGCGGCACGGAGTACGAACAGTCGGCCGAGCACTGGACACCCACCGCGGAAGTCTGGGAGGAGATCAAGCGCCGCTCGGTGGACCGTCCCGCGACGATCACCTTCAGCGGCCGGGCGGCATCGGCCCAGGACCGGACGCTGTCGAGCGGAGCCGTCACCATCTCGACCTCCTCCGACCCCGTGGGAGCCCCGCTCTTCTACCGCGACGTGCCGCTCATGCCGTCGGCCGGCAAGACGGGCGTGATCCAGCCCCTCGCGAAGGACGCGCTGTACATGATCAAGTGGCGGCTGCGGGACCTCTCGAAGCCGGAGAGCCGCGTCGTCCTCCACAACATGCCGTCCTGCGCGAACTGCCACTCCTTCTCCAACGACGGGACGACGATGGGCATGGACGTGGACGGGCCCCAGGGCGACAAGGGCGCCTACATGATCGCCCCGGTCGAGCGCGAGATGACCGTGACGGACGACGAGGTCATCAGCTGGAACTCGTTCCCCGAGAAGGACGAGGGCCACAAGACAATCGGGTTCCTCTCGAGGATCTCGCCGGACGGGAAGTTCGCGGTCACGACGCTGAATGAAGGCCTGTTCGTGAAGAACTTCCTCGACTACCGGTTCCTCCAGGTCTTCTTCCCCACGTACGGCATCCTCGGCTGGTACTCGGTGGACACGGAGGAGATGAAGGCCCTGCCGGGCGCGGACGACACGGAGTACGTCCACTGCTCGCCGGTGTGGACGCCGGACGGCGAGACCCTCGTCTTCTCCCGGGCGAAGAGCTTCGACCCCACGGAGAACATCAAGAGCGAGGACGACCTCCCCACCTACGCCGGCGACCCGAAGGAGCCGAGGATCCAGTACGACCTGTGCCGGATGCCGTTCAACGGCGGGAAGGGCGGGAAGCCGGAGCCGATCGCGGGGGCCTCGAACAACGGGATGAGCAACACGTTCCCGAAGGTCTCCCCGGACGGGAAGTGGCTTGTGTGGACGAAGTGCGAGAACGGTCTCCTGATGCGACCGGACGGAAAGCTCTGGATCGTCCCCCTGGCGGGCGGGGAGCCGAGGGAGATGACCTGCAACACGCCGCTGATGAACTCGTGGCACAGCTTCTCCCCCAACGGCCGCTGGATGGTGTTCTCCTCGAAGTCGAAGTCGCCGTATACGCAGCTGTTCCTGACGCACATCGACGAGAACGGGAACGACACGCCGGCGATCCTCATCCCCAACTCGACGCCCGCGAACCGGGCCTCGAACCTGCCGGAGTTCCTCAACGCCTCCCCGGACGCGATCGAGCACATCGACGTCCACGCCGTCGACCACCACCGCCTGTTCGGGCAGGCGAAGGAGAGCCTCCGTCGCGAGCAGTTCGAGGAAGCCGCGGCCCTCGCACGCCAGGCGATCGAGAAGGAGCCGGGCTTCGCCCGGGCCCGGGTGATCCTCGGCTGGTCGCTGTTCCGGCTCGGAAAGAGCCAGGAGGGCATGCAGCAGTTCCGCGTCGTCCTCGAGCAGGATCCGGAGAGCTCGGAGGCACACCACCACCTGGGCCTCGCGATGGCCGAGCTCGGCCGGAAGGAGCAGGCCATGCGCTGTTTCCAGCAGGCCGTCCGGTACGGTCCGACCAACGTGGAAGCCCTGAAGAGCCTGGGCCTCGCCTACCTGAACGAGAACGACAGCGAGAAGGCGTTGAAGGCGTACGAGCGGGCCCACGCTCTCGCACCGGAGGACGCCGGGGCGCTCGAGAGCCTGGCGGTGGTCCTTCTGAACCGCGGCGAGGTCGCCCTGGCCCTCACGCATCTCGAGGCGGTCTGCCGGCTCCAGCCGGAGGACGCGGACACGCGGACCTTCCTCTCCTGGTGTCTCGCCACGAGCCCGGACGGAAAGATCCGCGACGGGGAGCGGGCCCTGGCGTGGGCGAAGGAGGCGAACGCACTCACGAAGGGCGGGAAGGCGACGACCCTGAACGGCCTCGCCGCGGCGTACGCGGAGACGGGGCATTGGGACGAGGCGGTGGCCACGGCGAGAGAGGCGCACCGGCTCGCCGTGGAGGAGCGGCTGCCCGACGCCCCCGCCTACGCGACGCGGCTGCGGCTCTACGAACAGAAGAAGCCATACCGCCACCGCTGACGGGATGGATGGTACTCATAGGCACGAGATCCCGTAAACCAGTCTCAGCCCACGAGTAACAACGGCCGGGTGCGCCATCCGGAGGCGCAACCTCCTCAGTCGTCCAGGACGAACGTCGGCGTGGCCCCGGTCCGGAGCGCGACGTGCACCTCGACGCCGAGGCCGGGCAGGTCCGCCGCGGCTTCGCGGGCGAGTTCGGGCCGGTTGTTCTCCCCGGACAGGTGACTGAGGACGAGCATCCGCAGACGCTCCCCCGCCGCCGCCCGCGCGAGATCGACGCACTCCTCGTTCGAGAGGTGCCCGCCCTTTCCGGTGATCCGCCGCTTGAGCTCGTACGGGTACGGGCCGGTCTCGAGCATCTCCGGGTCGTAGTTCGCCTCGACAAACGCCGCGTCCAGCGACGGCAGG
>JBDLIY010000346.1:0-4678 GCA_039714635.1 Planctomycetota bacterium | reverse complement strand
CAGAGAAATAATAGAACATATCCAGGTCCCTGGTGATCTCCACGGATTGGATGTATGTCTCGCCGTTGCGATAATCATAATCCGGTGTGGGCATCAATCTCAAGGTCATGTTGAAAGGAGAGCCAGGATATGGGAATATTGCCCCCCCGATCGTCCGATAGAAAAGGTTCAGCTTCGGATGACCGACCTGTGGAGGATCGTTCTCTATATCCGAGTATTTGACGCTGAAATCGAAGCGGCCCCCAACACCTCCGATGACCGGGTCAACCGTATCATCGATGAGCTCCGGTCCGAATCCGGATTCCCCGGATTGTGTGGTCCTGGAGAAGAAGATATCCGTCCCATCGCTTCTTCTGTTGTCCCTCCATGTGAAGAACACCATTCCACCCGGTCCCAGTGCCAGTGCAGGGTAGTCCTGAGTATATCCAGGAAGCGGATCATTGACAGTGTATACCCTGTCCATGGTCCCATTGTTGTAGAGCTTGGTCATCTGGATATCGGACTTGTAGTCCGACGATCCGGGAGAAGAGGTTCCGGGGCCGGGGGAAGCGCGGCATCGGGAAGCCCGAGCCGTCGTCGTGGAGGTGGTGCTCGTAGGCGACGATCACGCAGCGGATGGCCGACTCGGTGATGCCCTGGGTCTTCAGGATCCCCTGGGCGCCGACGATCGGGTGGCGCGAATAGACCTGGCGTTCCTCCGGGTCGAGGTCGCCGTGACGGCCGAGGATCTCCTTCGGGATCTCCGTCATGCCGACGTCGTGCAGCAGGCCGGCGATGCCGAGGTGGCCGAGCATCGCCTTGCCGAGGCCGAGCTGCTGGCCGACGGCGACGGAGAGGACGCAGACGTTGGCCGAGTGGGTGAAGAGGAAGTCGTCGAAGTTCTTGATCTGGGTAAGGGCGAGGAGGGTCGTGTCGTCCTCGACCACCATGTCGACGATCGAGTGGACGAGGCGCTTCGCCTTGCGGAAGTGGTTCGCCCGGTTGCCGCGGAAGTTCTCGATGAACTGCTTCGCGATGAAGATCGACTTGAAGTAGGTGTTGACCGCCGCCGGGCGTTCTTCGGGGGCCGCGCCCTGCTTCGTCACGTGATCCGGCAGGTCGCGGAGCTTCTCCAGGCCGAAGCAGTCGACGTTCGCCTCCGCGAGGCCCTTCTCGATGCCTTCGCGGGGCGCGTCCGACTTCGCGTCGTTCTCGATGAAGAGGGTGAGGAAGACGCGGAGCTCCTCCTCGGTGGGGGACCGGTCGAAGGCGATCGTCCCGATGTCGCGGTCCTTCATCGCCTCCACGACGTACTTGAAGGAGGCGAAGCCCTCGAAGTCGACCTTCAGGCGCGCCTCGTTGACGAAGAGGCAGTCGGAGGCCATCTGGAGGACGATCCTCGACTCCGCTTCGAACAGGTCGCGGAGGGTGCCGAGGAAGGTGACGACCGCCTCGCGGGTGATGACGTTCGTGAACTCGAACATCGCCGCGGTCTTCGCGACCATGTAGAAGTCGCGAATCAGGTACCGCCCCAGCTGGCCGGTTCGTTCACCCCGGTTTCGTTCCTGGCAGCGGGACGGCGCCGTGCCCTCGAGACCCGTATCAGCCGGCCTGGGCATTCTCGGGGACGAGGTGCTCTTCGACGATGGCGATCAATTCGTCCGGCTCGAAGGGCTTCTGGAAGTAGTCCGCCGCCCCCATCTCCCGGGCGAGCTGGCGGCCGCGCGAGTGCTCGCGCGCCGTGAAGATGATCACGGGGATGTCCTTCGTCTCCGCGTCCTCCTTCAGGCGGGAGAGGGTCTCCCAGCCGTCGATCCCCGGCATCATGATGTCGAGGAGAATGAGCCCCGGCTTCTCCTCTTTCGCCTTTCCGATCGCTTCCTCGCCGCTGGCCGCGGTGACGACACCGTAGCCGACGGACTCGAGCACGATCCGGGTGGAGATGAGAATGAGCTTCTCGTCGTCCACGATCAGGATCTTGTGTTCACTCATGACGATGGCCTCACAACCCTCGCGTCCTCTTCGCTCTGAGGGCCGCCGGCGGTCGCGAGCTCGCCGTCGGCCTCCTCCTGAACTCTCGGCAGGCGGAATCGGAACGTCGCCCCTTCTCCGAGCTCGCTTTCCAGATCGACTTTCGTGCCGTGAGCCTTGAGGATCTCTGCGACGAAAGTGAGCCCGAGCCCGGATCCGCCGTACTTCCGGGTCAGGGGATTCTCCAGCTGATTGAAGGTCTCGAAGATCACCTCGTGGTCCTGAGGCGCGATCCCGATACCCGTGTCCTCCACTTCGAAGAGGACATGGTCGGGCTCCGCGGAGATGCGGAGCGCGACCGAGCCGCCTTCGGGGGTGAACTTCAGCGCGTTCTCGACGAGCGCGCGGACGGCGCGCCGGATGTCGCGGGCGTTGGCGGAGACCATCGCGCCGTCGGTGACGTCCTCCACCGCCAGGTCGATCCCCTTCTCCTTCGCCTCGTTTTCGAATGGAACGACGAGCCGCTTGAGGATGTCGGACGCGGAGCTCTCGTCGAGGTCGGGTGCGAAGTCGGACGACTCGAGGCGGCCGAGGCTGATGATCTTGTCGATCTCGTGGCCGAGGCGGTCGGACTGGGAGAGGATGTCCGAGACCATCGACATCTGCGTCTCCTGCAATTCGCCGTAGACGCCCTTCGTCAGGATCGTGGCGAAGGCCTTGATCGCGGTCAGGGGCGTCCGGAGCTCGTGGGCGACGATGGAGAGGAACTGGTTCTTCATCTGCTCCGTCTTCTTGCGGAGGGAGATGTCGCGGATCAGCGAGAGCACGCCGGAGAGCTTCCCCTGGAAGTCCCGGATCAGGCTCGTGTGGACGGAGAAGTGCGACTCCGTGCCGTCGATCGCCGTCGTGGCTTCGGCCTGGGCGCCCAGCTCGTCCAGCTCCAGCGCGCGGTGGGTGGCGAGGAGACTGAGGAGGCCGCGGTTGCCCTCGACCTCGGACAGGGGCTTGCCCAGCGCGGTGAACGACGGGATCCCCAGCATCTTTCCCGCCGTGGGGTTGATGAGAATCACCTGGCCACCGAGGTCCGTGAAGACGATGCCGTCGATCAGGTTGTCGACGATCGCCATGACGCGGGAGAGGTCCGTGTAGAAGATCTCCCGGGACTTCTGGATGGTGCGGAGCTGCTCCCGGAGATTGCGGCGGGTGACGTCGACCGTCCGCTCGAGGGCCGCGATCTCCTTCTCCTGGTCGCGGCTCTTCTCGCGGAGCGTGGCGACCTCCGCCTCGCCGGCACGCCGCTCCCGGCGGCGGTCCAGCGCCTCCCGGATGCGGACCGCGATCTCCGAGAGGTCGGCGAACGGTTTCTCGATCATGTCGGCCACGCCGGTCCGCAGGGCGAGCCGGGCGGCGTCGGCGCCGAGGTGGCCGCTGATGATCACGACATCGAGATCGGGCCGCGTCTCGCGGGCCGCGAGGATGAGCTCCTCGCCGGAGAGGCCGGGCATGCGGAGATCGGTGAGGAGGAGGTCCCACCCGTCGTCGCGGGAGAGTTCGGCCAGGGCGTCGTCGCCGGTGGCGGCGCCGCGCGCGTCGAAGCCCTCCTCGGTGAGCGCGGAGACGAGCAGCCGGCGGATCGGCTCCTCGTCGTCCACGATCAGGATGCGGTTTCTCTCCTCGTTCATTCCGATCACACCGCCAGCACGCTGGCCAGCGGGAGCGTGAAGCTCACCGTGGTGCCCTCTCCTTCCTCGCTCTCGAGTTCGATCTCGCCGCCGTGCGCCTCGACGATCCCCTTGACGATCGCGAGCCCCAGGCCCGTGCCCCGGATGCCCGCGACGTTCGATCCGCGCTGGAACTTCTCGAAGATGCCGGCGCGGGACTCCTCGGGGATGCCGAGCCCGGTGTCCGCCACCGAGATCCGCGCCCGGTCGTCGGTGACGGCGCCCGACACGGTGATGCGCTTCTCCCCGTCCCCGATGTAGGAGAGGGAGTTGCCGATCAGGTTCATCAGGACCTTCTCGACCGCGCTCTCGTCCGCCTGCACGGCGGGGGGGAGGTCGCCGATCGCGAGTTCGACGCCGCCTTCATCCAGGAGGACGCGGAAGCGCTTCGCGATCCGCTCGATCAGCGGGCCGAACTCCATCTCGCGGAACTCGAGCATCTTCCGGCCGGTGTCGAGGCGCGCCGCCTCGAGCAGGTCGTTGATGAGCTCCGCCATGTACTGCGTCGCCTCGTGGGACGCGTCGATCGCCTCGCCCATGGTCTCCGGGACTTCGCCCAGGCGGCCGCCGTGGATCAGGCCGATCGTGGCCTTGAGCGTCGAGAGCGGCTTCCGGAGGTCGTGGGTGATGGCGTTCGTGACGTTGTAGACCTCCTCGTTCTTGGCGGTCAGCTGCTCGTTCGACTCCTTGAGCTGCCGGTGGCTCTCGGCGAGGAGCGCCTCGGACCGCCGGATCTCGACCTCGGTGAGGAGGCCGGAGCAGAGCTGCCAGGCGGTCGTGTACTTGTGGCTGACCTCGCGGGAGATCGTCGCGGCGAGAGTCGTGATCGTCCCCTTGATCTCGTCGACCTTGTCCTGGTGCAGGACCCAGAACCGCGACTCCTCCGCCATCTGCCCGAGGATCTCGGTATTGACGCCGTACTCCTCGGCCACCTCCTCGATGTCCTTTGCGCCGGCCACCCCGCCCACGGCGACGCTGGCCGAGTAGAGCGGGTACGTGAGGCCGCT
>JBDLIY010000345.1:0-4705 GCA_039714635.1 Planctomycetota bacterium | reverse complement strand
GACGAGGAGGCGACCCCGTAGGGTCGCCGACGAGGATCAACGCCGCACAGGGCGTCGAGGGCCGGCGGAAACCGTGCAGCCTGGTGAGAAGTTCGGGCTGGATCCTACTTCGGCGAAGCGGGGGACATGTTCTCGATCCGGGCCTTGCCGTCGCGCTCTTCGAGCATCGTCAGATTCGGGCGACGGCTCCGGGAAATCGGGAAGTCGATCTCGCCGTAGTACGTCTTGCCGGCCTGGACGTCTCCGTAGTCCGTCCCGGAGAGATCCTTCTCCGCGGACCGCTGAAGCTCCATGTGGATGTTGTGGAGGCCGGCCGGGAGGTCGAAGACCAGGTAGTCCCCGCCCTTGATCCAGCCCATGTGCTGTCCGCTGACCTTGATGTGGAGCTGGGCCTGGGGGCTCAGGCTGCCGGGCACCCGGAAGATGTACAGCCGCGCCATGTTCCCGCCTGCCGGCGGCGCGTCCGGGGCCGGCTGGGGCACGAGCTGGGTGGAGCCCGCCGCGCAGCCGACGAGGGTGAGGAGTGCGAGGAGGATACCTGCCTGCCGGATGCTCATGCCGTGTCTCCCACTGATGCCCATCGTTGATTCGAGCCGACGATTCGAGGGGCCGATGATAGAGGTCCCGGGGATCCGGGGCCAAGGGTGTTCCCCGTCGCGATCGGTCGGGAACTCTGACGACGCGAACCGGGGTGGACTTCCGCACTCTTTCCCGCCGTCCGGGGCCGTACCTGCGGCGGCATGAAGTGCAGGTCCCCATTCTGCCGATGGGAAGGACATGGGACGGAACATCCTCGTCACGGGCGGCGCCGGGTACATCGGCAGCCACACGACCCTCGAACTCCTCGACCGCGGCCACGACGTCGTGGTCATCGACAACCTGGCAAACAGCTCGGAGGAGTCGCTCCGCCGCGTGCGCGACCTCACGGGCCGCGACGTCGACTTCGTGAAGGCGGACCTCCTCGACGAGGCGGCGGTGGACGGCCTCTTCGCGGACCACGACTTCGCCGCGGTCATCCACTTCGCCGGGCTGAAGGCGGTGGGGGAGTCGACCCGGATCCCGCTGACCTACTACCGGAACAACGTCGCCGGCACCGTCGTCCTCCTCGAGGCGATGAAGCGCCACGCCGTCCGGAGCCTCGTCTTCTCCTCCTCCGCCACGGTCTACGGCGAGCCGGCGAGTGTGCCGATCACCGAGGACTTCCCGCTGTCGGCCACGAACCCCTACGGCCGGACGAAGCTGATGATCGAGGAGATCCTGACCGACCTCGCGGCGGCGGAGGAGGGCTGGCACCTCGTCCTGCTGCGCTACTTCAACCCGGTGGGGGCGCACCCGAGCGGCCGCATCGGCGAGGACCCGCGCGGCATCCCGAACAACCTGATGCCGTACATCATGCAGGTGGCGGCGGGACGTCATCCGCACGTGCGCGTCTTCGGCGACGACTACGACACGCCGGATGGCACCGGCGTGCGCGACTACATCCACGTCGTCGATCTCGCCAGAGGCCACCTCGCGGCGCTCGACATCCTGGCGGAGACCGACGGCGCGGTGGCGGTGAACCTCGGCACCGGCCGCGGCTACAGCGTGCTGGAGATGCTCGCGGCGGCGGAGAAGGCGTCGGGGCGGGAGATCCCCCGCGAGATCGTGGCCCGCCGTCCGGGCGACATCGGGGAGTGCTACGCGGACCCGTCCCTCTCCGAGCGGGCCCTCGGCTGGCGGGCGACGCGGGACCTCGAGACGA
Source organism: Planctomycetota bacterium (assembly GCA_039714635.1). Classification (GTDB taxonomy): domain Bacteria; phylum Planctomycetota; class JAJSAM01; order JAJSAM01; family JAJSAM01; genus JBDLIY01. The sequence continues at coordinate 2,964 of JBDLIY010000345.1, read as the reverse complement.
TGGCCGCCGACGCCTGGCGCTGGCAGAGCGAAAACCCCGAGGGGTACGTGTGAGGCGGATACCGAGACAGGTTCTTTCATCCCAAACCGCCGGAATCGCCACCCTCCTGCTCCTGCTCGCGGGTTGCGCCGCCCCGGGGGCCGAGCCCGTTTTGTCGATGGGGAACGTCACCGCCTGGGCGATCCAGCTCCAGGGGCTCGACCGGCGTGGTGCGCCGGACCGCCTCTCCCGCGCCGACGTGGACCTCGTCGTCATCGACCGCGTGAACACGGTCCGCGGCTCGGAGGGCTTTCCTCTCCGCGCGGTCGTGAAGCAGGTGCACGCGAGCCGCGGGAAGACCCGCGCCCGGAAGCTCTGCATCGCCTACGTCAACGTCGGGCAGGCGGAGGAGTACCGCACCTACTGGGGACCGGACTGGCGCGCGCCCACCGCGGAGCGGCCCGGTTCTCCGGCCTTCGTCATCGCGCTCGACCCCGAAGGCTGGGCCGGGAACTACCCCGTGGCGTACTGGGATCCGGCCTGGCGCGCGATCCTCGAGGGGCTCGTCGACGGCGCGATCGACGACGGCTTCGACGGTGCGATGTTCGACTGGGTGTTGGGCCACGCCGACCCCGATGTGGCGGCGGCCGCCCGCGAGGCGGGTGTCGACCCCGCGGTGGAGATGGCCGCCCTGATCCGCGACCTGGCGGAGTATGCTCGCGCCCGCCGCCCCGGCTTCCTCGTCTTCCCCCTCAACGCGGCCGCGCTCCTCGAGACGCACCCGGACCTCGTCCCGGTCCTTTCCGGCGTCGTCCAGGAGTCCGTCGTCTTCGCCGGCGCCGCGAGTTCCACGTGGGACGACCCCGCCAACGCCGACGAACCGATCCCGGCGTCGGGGGACTGGTCCACGGAATCGCACGTCCGGCGGCTCTCCGCCCTGCGGGCGAAGGGGCTGACGATCCTCACGGTCGACTACGCGACGACCGCGGAGAACCGGGAGGCGGCGGAGGCCCTCGCGCGCCGGCACGGCTTCGTCCCGTTCCTCTCCCGCACGCCTCTTTCCCGGGTGCCGGAGGAGTACCTGATCGCCAGATGAAGCGCCTTGGGGCTTTTGTTTTCCCCCGGTTCATGCCGATGAGACACCAAGGTTTCTGGTGAGGTCAGATTGGGAGCACTCATGGACAGACTGCGTCTTTCGACGGTTTTTCTCTTCTCCTTCCTTCTCGTCACCGCTTGCGCCGGGGGAGGCGACACGGTGGAGGATGCGCCGACCGTCCCGGTGCCGCCTTCGGAAAAGGACGTGCACGATCCGTGCGGCCGGCCCGTCGCGATGGTGGGCGATCTCGAGTTGGACGTCCGCGTGCGCCAGGGTTACGCGCGGGGCTTCGAGACGACGTGGAAGATCCCGGCCTGGGTCGGTTACCGGCTGGACTACCGCTGGTTCAAGCCCGGGGCTCCGAGCTTCGACCGGTTGAACCGCTACCTCGTCGATCCCGATCTGACCGGCGAGCAGCGGATCACGCACAACCACTACACCGGGACGAAGTTCGAGCGCGGCCAGATGGCCCCGCAGCCCGCGATGCAGGGCCGGACGGAGGACATCGTCCGCGAGTCCTACTACATGTCGAACGTGGCGCCGCAGTACGCATCTCTCGAACTCCGCCTCTGGATGAACCTGGAAGGCCAGGTCCGGAAGTGGGTCCGCAAGTACGGGCGCATCTACGTGGTCACCGGTCCGGTCTTCGCAAAGAGCGCCGGCGGCCGGAAGCTCGAGCGGGCCGGCGTGCAGGGCTGGATGAAGCCCGCGAAGCCGGGGATCGAGGGGCGGGTCGCCATCCCGACGCACTTCTACAAGATCGTCTACCGGAAGGACGACGACGAGTTGCGCACCCTGGCGTTCGTCGTGCCGAACCAGTCCGCGCGCTTCGCCGACGACTGGGACTTCGGCCGCTGGCAGGTCACGGTGGACGAGGTGGAGAAGCTCACGGGCTTCGACTTCCTCTCCCGCCTGCCGAACGAACTGGAAGACGAGCTGGAATCAACCGTCCAGCCCGTGTGGGAGTGATACCGAGACGGGATCATTCCTTCCAAACCGCCGAAATCAGGACCTCCGGTCGGGTAGACTCCCGTACCGGAGGTCGTTCATGAGGTCGATCGCGGTTCTCGCCCTGGTCCTCTTCCTCCCCGCCCTCGCGGCGCGGGAGGAGGGGAAGCCCCGTCGCGACCCCGCCGCCGTCGCGAAGGTCGCGGCGGCGGAGAAGCTCGCGCACCTGCCGCGACGGGAAGCCCTCACGAAGCTGAAGTTCGTCGCGACGCTGACGAAGCCGGGGAAGTACGCCGCCTTCGACGAGCCGCTCGGGGCGTTCAGGATCTGGCTGGAGGAGCCGGAGTCGCTCCGGATCGAGCCCCACGGGACCGTCCATCGGGAGGCCGAGGAGGTCCTGCCGCACCACGACGGGAAGCGCTGCGTCCTGCGGGACCTCGTCGAGTACGCCCTGTGGCCGTACGCCCTCTACCCGGACGCCGACCTCCGGAGCATCGAGTTCGCGCCGAAGAGCCGGACGAAGGTCCGCATCCTGGACCGCCATCGCACCGGCCTCGAGGTGACGTTCGGCCGGAACGGCCTGCCGAAGCAGCACACCCGCTACGTGAAGGGGAAGCGGCAGAAGTTCGAGAAGCTCGAGTGGGGGAACTACGGCGGGACGTGGCTCCTCGACGGCCGGACGGCGCAGGGCGGGAAGGACGCGACCCGGTGGCACTGGGAGAAGAAGGACGGTGTGTGGCTCCCGAAGTCGATCGACCGCACGCTGGGCGACGTCGAGTTCCGGATCGACCTCGAGTACGAAAGGGTCGAGAAGCGGCCGGAGGGCACGCCGCCGGTGCTCCCGCCCCGCTCCGATCCCGCGGATGTCGCCGCCCTTTCGAAGGCCGATCGCCTCGTCCACGACCCCATGGCCGAGGGGCTCGTGTCGGCCCGGTTCACGG
>JBDLIY010000344.1:0-4746 GCA_039714635.1 Planctomycetota bacterium | reverse complement strand
AGCCCGGGCGACGGGTCGGGGAGACGGTCCGCCTGGAGGACCTCTTCCCCACGATCCTCGAGGTTCTCGACCTGCCGCGGCCGTCGGGGCTGGACGGGGTCTCCCTGCTCACCGACGCCGGCCCGCGTCTCTCCCGGGCGGTGCTGGGGAGTCTCGTCAACGACGCGGTGAGACGCGACTTCCCGGATTTCGCCCGGTCCCGCCTGGCGAAGCCCCTCCGCGCGGTCTACGACGGCCGCCACCACCTGATCCAGGCGGAGGACGGGAGCGAGGAGCTTTACGACGTCGGCGCGGACCCCGCCGAGCGAAACAACCTCGCCCCCGGGGCTCGGGAGATCCTCCGGCGAATGCGGCCGCTGCTGCCGAAGGCCTGGTGAGCGGAATTCTCCCGGAACCGCGGAACCTTTCCGGCCTCCCGCGCGTTCCATCTATGGAAAGTCGGAAGGAGGGCGTGAGCGGAGTGCGATGCGCCCCATACGGATCACTCTCGGCCTGACCGTTCTCGTCGCCGTCCTGGCGGCGGGTTGGTCGTTGTCCCGCCCCGCAGCGGCGGAGCCGGTGCCGCCCGTCGTCACCCTCGACGAGGGCAACCTCCGGTTCACCTACCACGTTCTCTCGGGGACGGAGTCCCTGTTCGACGTGCGTGTCGACCCGACCTGCCTCGACAATCTCGCCCCGAGGATGCCGGAGACAGCGCGCGTCCTGCGGGAGCACCTGGAGCGGGACCTGGGGGTCGCGGACCTCGCGGTGCTGAGGGACCCGGGCGACGAGCACTACCGGAACCTGCACGGCCTCGGCTACCTGCAGTAGTCAGAGCAGCGTCGGGGCTTCCTGCGTGGATTCGGCGCGGGCGTCCGTCAGCTTGAGGATCGGCTTCGACATTCGCGGCTCGCGGTAGTCCGTCAGCGTGCCGAACGGGACGACCTCGACGTTCGCCCTCAGACCGAAACGCTTCTCGAGGCCCGCCGCCACCGCCTCGCCGGCCCCGGACGGCGCCGCGTAGTCCTCCACCGTCACGTCCATGTGCTCGTCGTGGACCGTCACGTGGAAGTCGCCGAACAGGCCGTGCGTGAAGATCTCGTTCTCGAACTGCTCCACGTTCACGGTCTCGCCGTTGATCCGGACCGTCAGCTCCCAGCGGCCGTGGGGGATGACGCTCTTCGTGAACCCGTACGGGCATTCCGACGGGTGGATCGTCACGAGGTCGTCGAGCAGGTAGCGCACCATCGGGCTGGATTTCTTCAGCAGGTTCGTGAACGCGAAGCGCCCCGTGCCCTCCGTGCCGATGTAGTTCAGATCCTCGTCGAACAGCTCGGCGTGGTACGCCGGCAGGACGTGCTTCTCCCCGCAGGGACACGGAAGGGAGAAGAAGCCCTCCACGCAGGCGTAGGTGTCCACCGCCTCGATCTCGAAGTGCTCGGAGATCCGCCGCGTCCGCTCGGAGGCGAACAGCTCCGCCGTCGAGACGAGCGCCCGCAGGCGCTCCTTCACCCGCGGCGCCTCGTCCGGCCAGTCCTCCTCGACGATCCGCATCCAGGAGAGGAAGTCGATCGGCGCGGCGGCCACCATCGAGGGCTCGAGCCTCACGATCCCGCGGGCGATCCGCGGCGGCGTGGCGAGGGTCGACCGGCTCCCCGTGTTCGCCACGAGGCCGCCGATGTTCTTCAGGAGGTCGCCGAAGCTCATCCCCGCGACGGTGAAGCCGAACGCCAGGCCGTTCACGCAGGTCCGGTTCTCGGCGAGCGTCCGCTTCAGCATCGGGAACCAGGGCGAGATCATCGTGAGCAGCGTCGCGCCGTGGAACTCCTTCGACGTGTAGAAGGACGGCGTGGGGCTGCCCGTGGAACCCGTGGTCTCGCCGTAGTAGACGACCTTCTTCTCCATCGGCTTCGAGAGGAGGTCGAACGGCGGCCGGTCGCGCACGATCTTCTTCGTCAACAGCGGCAGGGACTCGAAGTCGTTCACGTCGCAGCCCCGGTAGTGCTCGGCGTAGAAGCGGGTGTGCTCCTTCGCATACGCAGCGATGCCGGTCGGCGTGAAGGCCTTCCGCCCGATCATCGAGCGGAGGAACCTACCCTTGAGCGTCACGTAGAACGGGGATCTCGGTGACAAGCTTCGACTCCCGGCGCGGCTTGGCGCCAAAACCCACCAGCCACTGGCGCGCGCCGGTGGGGCAGAACTTCACACAGCGGCCGCAGCGGACGCACTGCGACTGCACGAGGAACGACGGATCGGCGAGGTCGACGCCCATGGGGCAGTCCCGTTCGCACTTCCCGCACTCGCGGCAGTCCTCGCCGACGTGGGCGATGCGGACGAACGAGATCCGGTGGAAGAGTCCGAGGAACGCTCCCATCGGGCAGAGGTAGCGGCAGAACACGCGGCCGGAGATCTTCACCGTCAGCCAGAGGAACAGGACCGCCATCCCGGTGTGGAAGAGGATCACCGCGAGGGCGGGCCCGTTACCGCCCGTGACGGCCGTGCCGAAGTCCGCGGCGCCGGTCGTGGCGTAGAACGGCAGCAGGCCGAAGAAGATCCCCGAGGCGCAGACCGTGCCGCAGAACGGCAGGAACGGGTCCGCGCCGGCCGCGTACATCCAGAGCGGGATCACGACGATCGCGACGAGGGCGACGTACTTGAGCGCCGCCCAGCGGATCGACGGCTTCCAGACCCTCTTCGACAGCCGGTCGAAGAGATCGGAGAGCATGCCGAACGGGCAGAGCCACGCGCAGATCCAGCGGCCGAGGAACAGGCCCGTCAGGGCGAGCGTGGTCAGGGCCAGCGTCGGGAAACGGCCCTGGATCAGGGAGTGCTGGAACGCGCCGATCGGGCAGCCGCCCGACGCCATCTCGCAGGCCTGGCAGTTGAGGAACGGGAAGATCCCGTAGGTGCAGCGCGAGACCGGGGCGGCGCCGGAGACGCGGAGCAGTCCGAACCGCGCGACCACGAACGCGCACCAGGCCGTCAGCCAGCGCGAGATCCCGAGCCTGACGTCCCGGTTCCCGAACCGCTGCAGCACAAAGAAGATCAGAAAGATCGCGCCGAGGGCGACGAGCGGCGTCGCGTGCAGGCCGTGGCCGAACCGGTAGACGAGGCCGATCGCCGAGTCCGGCGTCCCGATCCACAGGTAGCTGACGAACGCGCGCTCCGCCGGCCGGTCGAAGTTCCCGTAGATGTTCGTGCCGCGCAGCCACTCCAGGTCCACGTCGGCGGCGAAGAGGAAGAGAACGATCCCCCCGGTGAGGACCAGCAGGTGAAAGAGAGCGCTTCGGCTCACGACACGCGCGTCGGGTGGATGTGGCCCGACTCCAGGAGCGCGTCCGCGACCACGAACGCCAGCATCGACTCCGCGATCACGGCGACGCGCGGCGCGAAGTTCATGTCGAAGCGACCCTTGCCGGAGACGCGCGCCGGTTCGCCCGTGCCGAGGTCGACCGTGTCCTGCTCCCGGCGGACCGACGGGGTCGGCTTGACGGCGAGGACCACGCGGAGGGGGAGGCCGGTGCTGATCCCGCCGAGGGTCCCGCCCGCGCGGTTCGTGGCCGGGCGGACGTCGCCGTTCTCGAGCCCGACGATCGGGTCGTTGGACTCCGATCCCCGGAGGCGGGCGTGGGAGAAGCCCTCGCCGAACTCCACGCCCTTCACGCCGCCGATGGAGAGCAGCGCCTGGCCCACGCGGGCCGTCAGCTTGCCGAAGACCGGGGCGCCGATGCCCGGGGGCAGACCCTCGGCGGTGACGGAGACCGTACCGCCGGTGGAGTCTCCGGCCTTCCCGACCCGCCGGACCTCCTCGTGCGCCCGTTCCCGATCGTCCTCCGTCTCGATGGCGATGCCGGCCAGTTCGGTGACCCGCGATCCGATGCTCACGCCGGCGCCGAGCAGCAGCTTCTTCGCCACCACGCCGGCGGCCAGTCGGGCGATGCACTCGCGACCGGAGGCCCGGCCGCCGCCGCGCGGGTCCACGTGGCCGTAGCGCTGGCGCCAGGAGAGGTCCGCATGGCCGGGACGGGGAAGCTGCTCCCGGACGAAGTACCCGTCGGAGCAGACGTCCTCGTTCCGGATGAGGAGCGAGACCGGGGAGCCGAGGGTGCGGCCGGCGAAGACGCCGGAGAGGATCTCGACGCGGTTCGGTTCGCGGCGGGGAGTGCCGATCGCCGGGTCGGGGACGTCCCGTGCGAGCTCGGCCTCGAGCTCGGCGACCGAGATCGCGAGGCCGGCCGGGCAGCCGTCGATCACGGCGCCGACGGCGGGCCCGTGGGACTCGCCCCAGGTCGTGATCCTGAGTCTGTCTCCGAACGTGTTGCTCATCTCACCCAAACGGCCCGGCAGACCGGGCCGCGACTCATCCTCGAATCTTCAGCCCCAACCGTCAAGCCGGTTGGGGAACTCCTTTCACCTCGGACACGATCTCGCGGAACACGTCCGTGCGGATCGACTGCACGCCGTCGCACTGCACGCACTTCACATCCGTGCAGCCCGCGATGACCTCGATGATCAGCCCCTGGGCGCCGGCGGCCACCGCGGCCTTCGACGCTCCCGGAACGAGCCGGGCTTCCCCCGTGCTGTGGCTCGGGTCCACGATGACGGGGAGGATGCACGCCTCGCGGGCCGGGAAGATCACGTTGAGGTCGATGTTGTTCCGCGCGTAGTCGCGCGAGACGGAGCAACGGACGCCCCGCTCGCAGAGGACGATGTCCGAGTTGCCGCCGAGAGCGATGTACTCCGCCGCGCAGAGCCATTCCGGCAGGC
>JBDLIY010000343.1:0-4764 GCA_039714635.1 Planctomycetota bacterium | reverse complement strand
CCCTGCGAGGCCTCGGGCTGGTAGGGCGTGTAGGCGGTGTACAGCTCCACGCGGCCGGAGAGATGGTCGACGATCGACGGGATGAAGTGGTCGTAGACGCCGCCGCCGAGGAACGAGTTCACCTGGTCGAGCGTCACGGTCTCCTGACCGATGTGGGCGAGCTCCCGCTGGATCGTGAGTTCGGACGCCGCCGGGGGCAGGTCGAACTCCGTGTCGAAGCGCGCACACTCGGGGATGGCTTCGAACAGCTCGTCGATCGACGTCACGCCGATCGTCTCGAGCATCTGCTCGACGTCCCCGGTGGAATGGGGAATGTACGGCATCGGATCACCTCGGTACGCCGGCCCCGACGGGCCGGATGAAAAGGCACCCGCGAGCGGGCCCGGCTCGGGCACGGCCGCGGGTGCGCCATGGAACGGATGAATCGGAAGCCGGTCGGGCCCTAGTGGCCCGCGTCGCTCCCGGTCTCTTCGAGGAACGCCTCGTACTCCGCGGCGGACAGGAGCGAACCGAGCTCGTCCGGGTAGCTGATCTTGATCTTCGCGAGCCAGCCGGCGCCGAACGGGTCGTTCGCGAGCTGGTCGAGGTTGTCCACGAGGTCCTCGTTGATCGACTCGACCTCGCCGGAGATGGGGGAGTTCACGTCCGCGACGGCCTTGACGGACTCGACCTCCGCGTAGGGGTGGCCCTTCTCCGTCAGGTCGGCGATTTCGGGCAGGTCGACGTAGACCAGGTCGGAGAGCGCCTTCACGGCGAACTCGGTGATGCCGGCCGTCGCGACGTCGCCCTCGATCTTCACCCACTCGTGCGACTTCGTGTACTGCAGGTCTTCCGGTACCGCCATGACTACCTCTCTCTCTTGTAGAAGGGCATCTCGACAACCGTGATCGGCAGCCGCTTCCCCTTCATGTCCACTTCGATGCTCGTCCCGACCGTAGCCATCTCGATCGGGACGTACCCCATTCCGATCGTCTTCCCGAGGGTGGGGGAGAACGTGCCGGAGGTGACCTGGCCGATCACCGCGTCACCCGACACGATCTGAGCTCCCGTGCGGGGGATCCGCTTTCCGTCCACCGTGAAGCCGATCCGCTTCCGGGTCAGACCCGCTTCCCTGACCTTCAGGAGCGCCGCCTTGCCCGTGAACTCCGACTTCATGCTGAGCCCGAACTCCACGTCCGCCTCGATGGGGTTCGTTTCCAGCGAGAGTTCCTGACCGTAGAGCGGCATCGCCGCCTCGAGACGCAGGACGTCGCGCGCCCCGAGCCCGATCGGCTGGACGCCGTGCTCCGCGCCGTGCTCGTGCAGGCCCTGCCAGATCGGCACGCCCGCCTCGGGCGCGACGAAGAGCTCGAACCCGTCCTCACCGGTGTAACCCGTCCGGGAAACGACGGCGTCGAAGCCGCCGACCCGGCCCCGCGTGAAGCGGTAGTAGCCGAGTTCCGACAGGTCGAGGTCCGTCAGGGGCTGGAGGGTCGCTTCCGACTTCGGCCCCTGGAGCGCGATCATCGCCTGCTCGTCGGAGACGTGCCGGATCTCGACGTCGCGGCCCTCGGCGTGCTCCTTGAAGTGCGCGAGGTCGCCGGCGCGGTTCGCGCAGTTCACGACCACGTGCACCATCTCGTCTTCGCGGTAGATCAGGACGTCGTCCTTGATCCCGCCGTCCTCGGCGAGCAGGAGCCCGTAGCGCGCGGCCCACTTCGGCACGGCCTTGACGTTCTTCGTCACCGCGGCCTTGACGACGTCCTCCCGCTCCGGCCCCGCCACCTCGATCCGACCCATGTGAGTGAGGTCGAAGAGACCGACGCGCTCACGCACGCACGCCACCTCGTCGATGATCGTCGAGTACATCACCGGCATGTGAAAGCCGAAGAAGTCGATCATCCGGGCGCCGACGCGGATGTGCTCTTCGTTCAGGGGGGTCTTCAGCATGGGGGATTCCTGCCTGCAAGACGCGGAAACGAGCGCCGATTCTAGCCCCGGCTCTGGGGGCGGAAGAGCAAAATCGAGCGCACGGCGACCACATCGGGAAACTGGACGATTCCCCGGTTTCGCCGGATCGGGAGAAGTGGTATGAACTCTGAAACGGTCGGCGGGCCTTTCGTAATAACAGGATGTGATGAATACGAATGTCCTCACGACGCCGGTCGTAGCAGAGTGCGACATGGATGCCGAGCGCAGCGCGATCCTGATGTGCCAGAAGGGCTCGAAAGACGCCTTCGGGACGATCGTGAAGCGCTACATGCGGCGAGCCTACCTCGCCGCCGTGGCCATCGTGGGAAACCGCGATGACGCCATGGACATCTCCCAGGAGGCCTTCGTCAAGGCCTACCGCGCGATCGGTCGGTTCGATCCCGACCGGCCGTTCTACCCGTGGTTCCTCCGGATCCTCCGCAACCAGTGTTTCGACTGGCTGCGGAAGCGCCGCGCCCGGCCGGCCGGCGACCTCGTCGCGGAGCTCCCCGACAACCGGATGAACCCGGAAGTCCTCGCCCGGCGCGACGAGATCCGGGACGAGGTCTGGAGCGCGGTCAGAAAGCTCTCCGAGCGGGACCGGGAGATCATCGTCCTCCGTCATTTCCAGCACCTGACGTACGCGGAGATCGCGGAGACATTGGGCATCCCCCAGGGCACGGTGATGTCCCGCCTCTTCACGGCCCGTTCCCGCCTCCGGGAGCACCTGAAGGAGCGGCTGGCGTCGGAGGACTGAGGCTATGGACCGAAAGAAGGCCCGCGAGCTCCTTATGGGCTACCTCGACGGTGAGCTCGACGAGGACGACGAACGCGCGATCGAGGCGCGCCTCCGGGAGGACCCGGAGCTCCGGCGGGACGAACGGGAGTTCCGACGCCTGAAGCAGCTCACGGACGGCATCGAGTTCATCGAGCCGACCGAGGCGGAGTGGAGACAGCACTGGTCGTTCGTCTACAACCGCCTCGAGCGCGGGATCGGCTGGCTCCTCCTCTCGGTGGGCTCGCTGATCCTGCTGCTGACGGGCGCCTGGTATCTTCTCACCGACTTCTTCCTCGACCCGGAGCAGCCCTTCCTGCTCCGCCTCGGGGTGGGCACGGCCGTCGCCGGGGGCGTCTTCATCGGCGTCTCCGTCGCCCGCGAGCGCATCCGCATCTACCGCTACGACCGCTACAACGAGGTGGAGCTGTGAGTGAGTTCCTCTGGGTGACGACGGACACGATCCAGGGCCGGAGGATCGTCCGGACGCTGGGTGGCGTCCGGGGCAACGCGATTCGCGCGCGCCATATCGGGCGCGACATCCTGGCGGCCCTGAAGGGCCTGGTGGGGGGCGAGATCCACGACTACACGGCCCTCCTCGCCCAGGCCCGCGAGCAGTCTCTCGACCGCATGTTCGACGAGGCGCGCCAGCTCGGCGCGAATGCCGTCGTCGAGGTCCGTTTCGCGAGCGCCGAGGTCGCGAAGTGCGCGGCGGAGATCCTGGCCTACGGCACGGCGGTCGTCGTGGAAGACGAGGAATAGCCCCCACCTGCAAATCGGGGTCAGACCCCGATTTGCAGATACACTCCCGCCATGGCGAAGCAGCCCGACGACGACGGCCGGAAGTTGATCGCGCGCAACAAGCGCGCCCGCTACCGGTACGAGGTCCTCGAGAAGGTCCAGGCCGGCCTCGTGCTGCGCGGCAGCGAGGTGAAGAGCCTGCGTGCGGGCCGCGTCGCGCTCGCCGACGCCTTCGCCCGCTTCCGTGGCGACGAACTCTTCCTCGTCAACTGCCACATCGCCACCTACGACGAGGCTTCCTACAACAACCACGAACCCACCCGGTCCCGGAAGCTGCTGCTGACGAAGCGCGAACTGAAGAAGATCCGCGAGAGGATCGACCAGCGCGGTTTCACGATCGTCCCCCTGTCGCTCTATTTCACGCGCGGCCTGGCGAAGGTGGAGCTGGGGGTCTGTCGCGGCAAGGCGACGCACGACCGCCGGGAGTCGCTGAAAAAGCGTGAAGCAGAACGCGAGATGCGACGTAGTTACCGGTAGAATTGAGGTCTTCCTGCCGGAAACGGTGGGGGCGAACGGATTTGACCGGATGTCATTTACCGGGAGTCGCGTGCCGAGGTTCCAGGTGGCCTCGTAAAACCCTGGACTACTTTTAAGTGCCGACACGCACTACGCTCTCGCGGCTTAGTTCCGCGACGTCCTCCGGTTCCTTGCCTGTGGGGGCCGGAGGACGTACCGCAGCAGGCTGGTCCGACCCTCTTGCCGGACGGGGGAAGGACGAGATCTCGTCCGGCTGGTCTGACCCGGATCCTGTCCGTTGGAGCCGGCGACGACGAGAACCAATAGACGGACTACGCACGTAGAAGCTCACGGCAAACCATCGCGGGACGGGGGTTCGATTCCCCCCGCCTCCACCACCTTCTCTCTGCGGAAGGGCCCTCTCGACTCCAACCCCGGATCCCGTGCCGCAGCCCGGTCACCGGCGGGGGGAATCGAACGGGCGCGGTCCGTGGGCCCGCCGAAGGCGAGCCCACGGATTTCAGAGGTGCAGTGCATCTCTGAAAAGCGCCACGGGTCTGGCTTCGGGCGTTGCAGGGTGCCGGAGCGAGCGCAGCGAGCGGAGTGCGGGCCCCTGTTACGCCCGGTCCAGACTCGATTCCCCCCGCCCGGACCACGCGGAACCCCGAGCCCGGGATCGCCGAGCGAGCGGAGCAAGTTCGGCAGAGCACCTGGCCGCGGCTGGCTGATCTCGGGGCGGCAAACCGACGCCTGTCAGCGACTTGCCGCACGCGGAACCCGAG
>JBDLIY010000342.1:0-4769 GCA_039714635.1 Planctomycetota bacterium | reverse complement strand
TACCATGAATGGGAGATCGCGGCGTATCCGGCGTCGGAGCGCCCCGACGGTTCGCCCGCCCGCGAGTACCTGGTCCCGCACCGGGAGTTCGTCGGGCTCGACTCGGACGAATCCCGGCTCTTCCGCGGCGAGAACGTGCCGTTCGAATTCACCATCACGCGGGTCATCCCGAACGCGCGACCCGTGCCCGCGGGCCGCGGCCCGGCCGGGAACGGCGTCGCCGACGGCGTCTTCCTCTCGGAACGGCCGTCCGAGAAGAACTCGGAGCAGAACATCCTCGGCGCGGACATCCTGCTGAAGGTCGACGGCGAGGCCGCCGCGAAGCCCGCCATCCTGCTGGGCGACGGCCGCCGCCTGCCGTTGCTCGTCTCCACGCCGAAGGGCCGGTGGGCGATCGAACTCCGGAAGAAGCGGATGAACCTGCCGTTTGGCCTGCGACTCGACAAGTTCACGCACGAGTACTACCCGGGCACGATGAAGCCGCGGGTCTACATGAGCGACGTGACGAAGCTCACGGAGGACGCCGAGCGGAAGGTGAAGATCGAGATGAACCAGCCGCTCCGGAGCGACGGTTTCACGGTCTACCAGTCGAGCTGGAACGAGGATGAGACCGGCCTCTACTCGGGCTTCTCCGTCGTCACGAACCCCTCCGACCAGTGGCCGCTCTACGCCTGCATCGTCATCGGGATCGGCCTGCTGGTGCACTTCGGTCGCATGTTGTTCCACTACCTCGCTCGCGAGACGGGAGCCCGGTCATGAGAGCCTCCGCCGTCGTCACTCTTCTGCTGGTCTTTTTCGCCAGCGGCACCGTCGCCGCGGAATCGGACGGAGCCGCCAGGCCCGACGCGCCGTCGACGGCCTGGTCCGGATTCGGGAAGCCCGCCGCGCCGTCCACGACCTGGTCCGAGGAGACGATCCGGCTCCTGGAGACGCTCCCCGTGCAGGACGGCGGCCGCCTGAAGCCGTTCCACACCTACGCCCGGTACAAGCTTCTCGGCATGAACGGGAAGACGAAGGTCGAGATCAAGTACCTGACGGACGACCAGGAGGTGGCCAGCTACAAGATCACCGCCACCCAGTGGCTGCTCGACACGCTCTTCACGCCCGAGGTGGCGAAGCTCTATCCGATCTTCAGCGTCCGGAACGACGCCGTCCTCACCGAGATCCAGGTGGGGCACGCCGGCCGGAAGAAGGCGGACCGCTACAGCTACGCGCAGATCGAGCCCGGGCGGGAGCACCTCCGGCAGAAGATGCTCGAGATCCGGGAGATCAATCCCGAGGATCGCGACACCGTGCAGACGCAGATCTTCGAGCTGGGGAGCTCGTTCTTCTCCTACGAGGGGCTCCTCGACGCCGTCGCGGGTATCGCCTCCGACCACGTCCGCGGTCGCGAGTTCGCGATCATCCCGCCGCCCGCCACGCGGGAGCAGGTGGAGACGTGGGGGACTCCGAACGAACTCCGCTCCGCGGTGCTCCGCAACGCCCGGGGTCTCGAGCGGGAGGCGGGGATGCTCGCCACCCTCGGGGAGGTCGCGCGCCAGCCGCTGAACGTCGCGGTCGTCGAGCCGAAGCTGCGCGAACTTCACGGGGCGATCGTCGCCCGGGCGAAGGCCCGGGGCGAGTACGGCAAGATCGAGCTCGAGGTGAGCTTCTACAACGCGGCCTGGTTCCACTGGGGCCTGGGGTTCTTCGCGATCGGCTTCGTGCTGGTGGCGTTCACCTGGCTCGCTCCGCGGCTCTGGCCCCTGTACTGGGGCTCGATGGTCGTGACGCTGGTCGCCGTCATCGTCACCACGATCGGCATCACCCAGCGCTGCATCATCCGCGGCCGTCCGCCGGTGAACACCCTGTACGAGACGATCCTGTTCGTGGCCGCGACGGCGGCGCTCACCGCGCTGATCGTCGAGATGATGAACCGCCGCCGGATCGCCCTGTCCGCGGCCGCCATCATGGGCCTCGGCGGCCTCTTCCTCGCGATGAAGTACGAGGCGCTCGACGGCGGGGACACGTTCGCGCCGCTGGTGGCCGTGCTCCGGACGAACTTCTGGCTGGCCACCCACGTGACGACGGTGACGCTGGGGTACTCGGCCGGACTGCTGGCCGCGGTGGTGGCGCACGTCTACGTGATCGGGCGCCTGTTCGTTCCCGCCGGAGGCGACGGGTTCTTCAAACCCCTCGGACGGATGATCTACGGCATCATCGCCTTCGGCCTGTTCTTCAGCGTGCTCGGGACGATCCTCGGCGGGATCTGGGCAAACGACAGCTGGGGCCGATTCTGGGGCTGGGACCCCAAGGAGAACGGCGCGCTGATGATCGTCCTGTGGGAACTCGCCATGCTCCACGCGCGGCGGGGCCGCTACATCGGTGACTTCGGCTTCGCGATGGCCTCCGTCTTCGGGGGCATCATCGTCGTCTTCTCCTGGTGGGGCGTGAACCTGCTCAACGTCGGCCTGCACACCTACGGCTTCACGAGCGGGATCCAGCTGGCCGTCTGGGTCACCTACGGCGCGTTGTTCGCGGTGCTCGCCCTGGGCGGGATCGCCTGGGTCCGGATGCTGATCGAGGAGGCGGCTCGGCCAGCGGAGACCGGCGACTGACCGACCGGTCGGGCAACCTCTCAGGGCTGACAGGCCGACAGCAGTCGCACGGTCCGGCCGGACCGTGGCTCGATCTCGTAGCGCTCGTGCTCGGCCGGGAGGAGCAGGGAATCGCCGGGGGCGAAGAAGACCTCCTCGGCGCCCCGGCGGAACGCGCGGATCGTGCCCTCGCCCGACAGGACGAAGACCACGTGCCAGCGGGGGCCGCCCCGGCGCTCCGTCTCGAAGGTGACGAGGCCGAGGATCTCCTGCTCCTCCATCGCGAACGCCGGGCAGTCCACGCGCATCGTCCGGCGGTAGCGGCCGTCGTCGAAGATCGGGCGCGGCTCGACGCGGTCGAGGCCCGGGCCGGAGAAGTCCGTCGACCGGATCGACGGCTCCCGGTGCAGCTCGCGCGGCTTCCCGTCGAGGCCCGGCCGATCCCAGTCGTAGAGCCGGTAGGTCGTGTCGGAGTTCTGCTGGACCTCGTACAGGAGGACGCCCGCCCCGATCGCGTGGACGGTGCCGGCGGGGAGATACACGAGATCCCCGGGGGACGGCTCGAACGAGTGGAGCAGGTCCGGCACGGTGCCCCGGTCGAGCGCCGTGAGGAGATCGCGGACGCCGACGCCGTCCTTCAGGCCCTTGTAGATCCTCGCGCCGGGCTCCGCGTCGATCACGTACCAGGCCTCGGTCTTCTCCTCGCCGTCGAGTTCGCTCGCGGCCTCCCCGTCCGGGTGGACCTGGACGGAGAGCGTGTCCATCGCGTCGATGATCTTGGTGAGAAGGGGGATCCGGCGCTTTCCGCGGAGGTCCGCCACCGTCCGTCCGGCCAGCGGGCCGTTGGCGATCTCAGCCGCGCCGTCCGGCCGGTCGTAGAGCTCCCAGGACTCGCCGATCTTCGCACCCGCGGCGAGGCCGCGGCCGAACGTCCGCTCGAGCCGCCGGCCGCCCCAGGGCTTCTCCTGGTAGCGGGGGACGAGCTTCAGCGGGCCGGTGGACTCGGTCATGAGACCTTGAGCCCCGGGCCGACCTCGCCGTCGGGGGACAGGACGCGGACCGTGTCGCCGTCGACGACGGCGAGGATCATGCCCTGGCTCTCCTCGCCCCGGAGCGTCGCGGGCTCGAGGTTCGCGACCACCACGACGGTGCGGCCGACCAGGTCCTCGGGGGCGTAGTGGCCGCGAATGCCGGCCACGACCTGCCGTTCGCCCATCTCGCCCAGGTCGACCTTCACCACGAGGAGGCGGTCGGCGTTCTCGTGGTTCTTCGCCTCGACCACGCGGGCCGTCCGGAGCTCCACCTTCAGGAAATCGTCAAACGTGATCATCGTCACCCTCAGGTTCTGGGTGTGAACAACGTGCTGCCACTTTCCTCGCAGGCCATGCCGGAGAGGGCTCGACCACGCCCGGGTCTGCCTCTCCAGAGGGCCGCTTCGGCCCACGGGCGGCAACGCGGTCCGCCCCCCCGGCCTTTCCGTCCCGGGGAAGGCGACGAGTCTAACCGGTACGCCCGGGCGCCGCATGAATCGCGGACGGGGCCGCCCGGGATCGTTCCCGGACCGCCCCGTCGCGAAGCTCTGGTGGGGGAGAAGGCCTACATCGGGCCGGCCATGCGCTTCTTCGGCTTCTTCTTCCCGGCCGGCTCCTCCTTCTCCTTCTCCTTCTCCTCGGGGACCTCGGCCGGATCGTCCTTCACCTCCGGCTCATCGGCGGCCTTCCCGGGATCCTCCACGACATCCGGCTTGTCCGCGGGCGGCTTCACCGGCTCGACCTTCGCGGGGCCGACCTCCGCCGGGGGCTCGACCTTCGCGGGCTCCTCGACGACGGCCGGCTTCTTCGGGGCCGGCATCGCCTTCGGCTCCTTCCCGTACTTCTTCGGGTCGACCGGCTTGACGACGACCTCCCCGTCGCCCGGCCTGCCGAACGGGGTCGGCGAGGGCATCTTCAACCGGAGGAGCAGCGCGCGCGCTTCGGCGTCGTCCGGGTCGTGGTCGAGCGCCTGCTCGAGCGCCTCACGCGCCATCTCGTCCTTGCCCAACCGGTGCAGGGTCGTCGCGCGCTTCTTCGAGACGCTCGCGAGGACCTCCTCCGGAAGCGACATCCCCGCCGCCTTGTCGTACTGGCCCATGGCGGCCTGGTAGTTCTTCCGGGCCGCGGCGCGGTCGCCGAGGATGATGCACTTCAGGGCGTC
>JBDLIY010000341.1:0-4777 GCA_039714635.1 Planctomycetota bacterium | reverse complement strand
AAGCCAGCGGGGGGTCGCTGGAGGTCGCGGTGAGGGATCCGCAATCGAACCGTTTCGAGTTCCTGGCCCCGCTGGGGCGCATCGAGATCCAGCTGCGGACCACCCGCTACGACCATTCCGGCCGGACGACGGCCGTCGAGGTCTCCGCCGGCCGGAACGACGTGGTCCTTCGGGTCCGGAAGTGGTTCGGCGTCCGGGTCCACCTGCGGGATGGAGAGTCCGTCGTGAACTGGGAACGGGAGTGGAGGGCGACGGTGAGACCGGTCGATGGTTCCGGCGAGTCCGCCGGTCCGCTCCGTGAGGAGAACGCCCGCTGCATCTGCGTCACCGAGCCGGGAGTCTATCGGCTCCATGTTGAGAAGATCCCGGGCTACCGGTTCCACCACTTCCGCGAGGTCATCGTCCGCCCCGGCGAGTTCACGGACGTCACCGTCCAGCTCGAGCGCGAGGACTGAGCCGAATCGAAAACCCCGCGCGACCTGCGCCGCGCGGGGCTCTCTTCGTCTTCGGTCGGTCTGACTCGAGCTACTTCGGCTGGTCGGCCGGCTGCTCCGGGGTCTCCGGGGCCTTCTCCGGCACCGCCGGCTTGTCCGGGGTCGCCGGGGCCTTCGACGGCATCTGCATCCGGGAGCGGGAGATCATGTAGATCCCCTCCTCTTCGCGGACCATCACGCCGCCGGCCACGCCGAAGTACTTCTTCAGCAGATCGGTCGGGAGGAGCGACATGTCCAGCCACTCGCTGATCTCGGGCTGCATCATCGCGGCCAGCTTCATCTGCTCGGCCACACTGTCGATGGCGCGGCGGGAGTCCGAGTACGTCACCAGGTTCCGCATCCGGGGCAGTCCGGCCATCGCCGCGCGGAAGTCCTCGGAGTCGACGAGGGTCTTCACGTCCTCCTTGCCGAGGGAGGCGATCAGCTGCTTCAGGTCGTCCTTCACCGTCGCGATCACGAGGTGATCGGCGACGACGCCGATGCCGACCTCGACCATCCCGGCGTTGATCGACTTGATCTTCACACCGAGGTACTCCTCGGTCTCGGGCATCATGCCGAACATGGCGGCCATGTTGAGGAGAGCGTCGACGGTGGCCTGCATCTTCTCGGCGTTGCTGACCTCGATCGCGATGACGGCCCGCTGCTGGGGCATCGGGAACGGCGCGTCCGGGTCGGCCGGCTTCGGCTCGAACTGGTAGACGGTCATGCTCTTGCCGAGGGAGCCGATGAGGTCGGCCTGGATGTCGATGCCCATCTGCTCCTTCATCTGGGCGAACTGCTGGTCCATCTCTTCCGTCATGCCGGGCTTGATCTCGTCCATGATCCGGCGCGCCTCCGCCCAGAGGCCCTGGAAGTCGATGGACATCGTGTAGACGGACGCGACGTCCGGCGGCACGAAGCGCGGCGGCATCAGCGCGCTGTTCTCGGAGTCGAAGAACTTCATGATGCCGGTCCGCGGCTCCGGGCTGTGGATGTAGACCTTCTGGTCGACGCCCTCGGCGGTCAGCGCCATGGAGATCCCCATCGAGCGCGGCTCGCGGAGGCCGAGCTGGCCCATGAGGGTCATGAACTCTTCGGGAGACTGGTCGATCCCGCTCTCCCCCAGGTTCTCCTCGACCAGCTTCCACATGCTGTCGGCGTTGACGAACATGAAGGTGTCGCCGGTGCCTTCGAGGCGGGCGAGGACGGCCTTGTACTCCGCGTTCGCGCCCAGGCCCGCGGCCTCGGGGTCGTCGCGACGCACGATCAGGGACTTCAGGACCTCGGGGTCGGACGAGACGGCCCAGATCCCCTTCGAGAGGAACCAGCAGGCCGGGCCTTCCGTGACACCGGCGCCCTCGACCACGACCTCGCCCTCGCGGGGCAGGTAGGTCACGATCGTCACGTCGTGGAACTGTTCCTCGACGCGGCGGTGGGTCTCGGTCTCGAACATCTCCGCTTCGGCAGCCTTGAACTTCTCCGCGAACTTCGCCTCGTTCTCGCCGAAGTCGAGCAGCATGACGCCGCCCATCCAGTGCGTACCCTTCGCGACTTCACGGGCGCCGGTCACGGCGAGGCAGGCCTGCCCCTGGATCAGCTCGATGATCTCACCGGGCTTCACCGCCGAGGACTCCATCATCTCCTCGATCTTGGCCATCGGCTTCTCGATGAACTTCTGGAAGTCCGGCTCGTTGTACAGCGCGTACAGCGGGTGGGCCTTCATGCGGGCCCGGGACTCCGTGAAGTTGTCGACCGAGAGGACGAAGAGCGTGTCCTCGGGAAGCATCTGCTCGGCCGGGCCGGCCGCCGCCGGGGCGGCGAAGCCGAGCGCGAACAGCCCGAGGGCCAGCACGACGTACGTTGATTTCATCTTCTGTGTTTCTCCGATTGTGGGCGTGACGCCCGGTCTCAGCGGCCAGCGGGCCGGCCTTCCTGCTTACTCTTCCGATTGTTCTTCCACTTGCTCTTCCTGGTCCGCTTCCTTCGATTCCGGCGGAGTTTCCTCGCCGGCGGGCTTCCCCTTCCCCGGTGGTACGAGGTAGCGGTAGCCCGTGTTGGGGTTGTCCTTGTCGTAGGCGAACGCCTGGCGGTTCGCGAGGAACCACTTCACCCTCTCTACGGGGATGGCGAAGTTCATGCCATCGCTGAACAGGATCCCCATGTTCGTGACGCCGATCACCTCGCCGTTCAGGTTGAACAGCGGCCCCCCGGAGTTCCCGGGGTTGATCTGCGTCGTGATCTGGAGGTACGTCAGCCCGTCGAACGGACGGTTCAGCGTCGAGATGATCCCCTCGGAGACGGTCCGCTCCATGCCGAGCGGGTTGCCGATCGCGAAGGCGGTCTCCCCCACGCGCTGGTCCTCGCCGTTCCCCAGCGGGACCCAGGGCAGGTCCTTCATGTCCTCGCCACAGAGCTTCAGGAGCGCGAGGTCGACGTAGGCGTTCGTGCCCACGATCCGGACGTCCTCGACCTTGTTCTTGTGAAGGCCGCCGTTTTCCTCCTCGAAGAGGGTGACGGTGATCTTCGTGTCGCCCTGGATCACGTGGTCGTTCGTGATCACGTAGCCGGACGGGTCGATGATGAACCCGGAGCCCGATCCGGACGGCGTCTGGATCAGCACCACCGCGTCCGAGACCCGCGTGACGTTCTCCTTGACCGAGACCTCGGACCGCTTGAGCGACCGCCACAGGCGGCCCTCCTCGACCGACGCTTCGGCCTCCGTCGGCGCCTCCTCCCCGGCGACGGGCACGCGCCGGACGACTTCCTTCTTCGGGATCGGCATGATCGTGAAGCCGAGGTCGACGAAGAGGTTCTCCGCCGTCTCCTTCACGACGGGAGCCTTGATCTCGCGGCCGTCGCCCAGGTGAATGACCTCCACCGGGGCCGCGGAGCCGAGGGCGGCGGCAATCGCTATGAGAAGGAGTGCCTTCATGGGTTTCTCCGTTCGAGGGGGCCGCCGGTACGAACTCCGACGGCGACCGACCATGATGGACGATATCCCACGAATCCCCCAACGGCTTTCCGTTGGCGCGAAAAGGTGGTGTCGTCCGCCGCCGGGCAGTAGCCTGCCGGGGCCTGACCACAGATTGGGACCACTCTCGGGGAGACCCTCATGAAGGCCGCAGCCGCCATCCTTCTCGCCCTCGTCGTCCTCGCCGGCACCGTCGCCGCCGTTCCCGACGAGAAGTCCGACGTCCCGCCCTACGGCTTCGACCGCATGGAGATCGTGAAGGTCGGCTGGGGCTGCATGTCGCTTCGCACCGCGAAGATCGACGGCGACGACCTGGACGACATCGTCTTCATCAACAACCCGAAGGCGCGGATCGACATCTACCTCTCCCGGCCGGACGGCGTGGAGCCGGAGGAGGACGTGTCCGACAAGGAGCCGAACGACCTGCCCGAGGACCGCTTCTTCAAGAAGGAGGAGTTGCTGACGGAGAAGGAAGTCACCGCGATCCGGGTGACGGACGTCGACGGCGACGGCCACACGGACATCGCCTACTACGGCAAGCCGCCGGAGCTGGTCATCGCGTACGGCGACGGCAAGGCCGGCTTCTCCCGCACGAAGTCGTTTGCCGTGGAGAACGCGATGGAGACCGGCTCAGCCCTCGCGGTCGGCGACCTCGACGGCAACGGGAAGGCCGACCTCGCGTTCCTCACGAAGAAGGAGACGCTGCTCTACCACCAGAAGGAGAAGGGCGAGTTCGGCGAGCCGCTCCGCATCCCCCACGGCGCGAAGACCATCTACGCCGTCTCCATCGAGGACCTGAACGGCGACGGGAAGAGCGACCTCGTGTCGATCGCCGGGAACGACGCGAGGCCGATCCGGGTCCGCTTCCAGCTCGCCGGCGGCGCGCTCGGGCCGGAGTACGCGCTGAAGATGGCGCCGTACCGCTCGCTCGGCTTCGAGGACCTGCGGGAGGGCGGCGGCACCGAGGTCGTGGCGATCCAGCGGAAGTCGGGCCTGCTCCGGCTCCTCGAGGTGGCGAAGGCCACGAAGGAGGGCGCACGGATCGACCTCGGCACCGTCCAGGTCCACCCGTTCCCGGAGTCGGGCGGCAGCAAGACCCGGAAGATGGCGATCGGCGACGTGAACGGGGACGGCCGGAACGACATCCTCGTCACGGAGCCGGGGACCGCTCAGGTGGCGCTCCACCTCCAGACGGAGGCGGGCGAGGTCGGCCCGCGGCTGCTTTTCCCCTCGCTCTCGGAGGCGGACGACCTCGTCGCCGCGGACTTCGACGGGGACGGAAAGGGAGGAGATCCCGGCCGTCTTCTCCTTGGAGGAGAGCGCGACGACCTCG
>JBDLIY010000340.1:0-4799 GCA_039714635.1 Planctomycetota bacterium | reverse complement strand
GGCGGGAGGTCGCAGACCTGGAGGAAGATGTCGTGGACCCGCTCGTCCGTCACGCCTCCTCCGCGCTCAGCCGTTCCCGCAGCATGGCCCGGGCCAGCCGCCACTCGCCGCGAACGGTCCGCTCGGAGACCCCGAGCACCTCCGCCGTCTCGGCGTCTCCCAGCCCGCCGAAGAACCGGAGATCCACGACCTCGGCCTGGCGCGGGCTGATCTCCGCCAGCTCCTCGAGCGCCGCCGCGACGTCGATCGCGTCGTAGCCGGGCTCGACGCCGCCGACCGCCAGCCCGGCCAGGGTCACGCGACCGCCGGCGGCCTTCCGCTTCGCGGCGTCCCGCTTCCGGGCGTGGTCCACGAGCACGCGGCGCATTGCCCGCGCCGCCACGGAGACGAGGTGGGCGCGGCCCTGCCACTGGATCTCCGCGCCGCCGGCGATCCGGAGGAAGGCCTCGTGGACGAGGGCGGTGGGCTGGAGGGTGTGGCCGGGCCGCTCGTGGCGGAAGAAGGCGGAGGCGGCACGCCGGAGCTCGTCGTAGAGGATGGCGATGAGCCGCTCGCCGGCCTCCTCCGAGCCGGCCCGGTGCTCCTCGACGAGACGTGTGAACTCCCCGGGGGTGGTCTTCGGTTCCATGGTCTCCGGTCGTCCTCTCTCGGATCGGAGATCATGCTATCCGATTTGCGCCCCGCGCGACCAGACGGCGGAGCTACCGGATGTAGCCGAGCGCGCGGAGGCGCTCCAGGGCCTCCGGGTCGTCGACGTCGATCTCCCCGACCGGCTGGATGGCCGGATGGGACTTGGCCCAGGCCTCGAGCTTCGCCCGCAGGTCGCGCTCGATCTCTGGCCGCGTGCCCGCGAGGTCCTTCGTCTCCTCCGGATCCGCCCGCAGGTCGTACAGCTCGGTTCCCTCGCCGACCCGCCAGATCAGCTTGTGGCGATCGTTCCGGATCGTGCGGGTCCGGTGGTCGAGGGCCGCGGTGTCGAACTCCGGGAAGTGCTTCCTCAACTGGTCGAGGACGGTGACCGGCCGGCCGTTTTCGGCGATGACGAACTCCCGGCGCTCGCGCTCCGGGCTGCAGAGACTCCGGCGCCCGATGTGGGCGGAGGCCGGAGTGCCGGCGATCCCGGAAGCGTCCAGGACCGTCGGGAGAACGTCGATCAGGCTCACGAGATCCGTCACCACCTCGCCCGACGGGAACCGCTTCGGGTAGCGGACGACGAGGGGGATGCGCAGAAGCGTCTCGTGCATGCTGAGGAAGTGGCCCAGGTGACCGTGGTCCCCGATGTTCTCGCCGTGGTCCCCCACCACGACGATCAGGGTGTCGTCGAACATCCCGGCATCCCGGAGGGCCCCGAAGATGCGGCCGAGCATCGTGTCGACGGATGCGACCTCCGCCGCGTACAGCTCCCGCAGGATCTCGATCTCCTCCGCCTCGAGACGCTTCTTCCCCACGTAGTACTCGTAGGTGCCGTAGAGCCGGGCGAGACGCCCGACCGCGACCGGGTCGCGGCCGGCGGACACGAACCGTTTCCGAAACTCCGGCCGGGGGTTGTAGGGCAGGTGCGGGGTGTTGAAGTTCAGGAAGACGAAGAACGGCTTCCCGCTCTCCTTCGACTCGCGGATCCACTCGAGCGGCTCGACCACGGGCGGGCGGCGGAGGGGCGCGCGCCAGGTCTCCACGAACTCCTCGAAGCCGCGATCGAAGCCGCGTTCGGGACAGACCCACGGGTTCGCCACCGCCGCCCTCGCGCGGTAGCCGGCGTCGCTCATCCTCTCGGCGAGCGTCGTCACGTACTGCGGCAGGTGCAGGGTCTCCGAGGTGGCCCGGGCCTCCGTCGGGTACAGCCCGGTGAAGAGGGACGCGTGCGACGGCAGCGTCCACGGCGCCGTGGAGAACGCGTTCTCGTATCGCACGCCGGTCTCGGCCAGCCCGTCGATGACCGGGGTCGTTTCGCGGGGGAACCCGTAGGAGGAGAGGAAATCGGCCCGCGTCGTGTCGAGGACGACGAGCAGGACGTTCGGCCGGGGTCCGCCCGCCCCTCCGTCCGGCCCGCAGGCCGGCACGGCGAGCAGCGCCGCGAACGCCAGGATCAGCCCGGTCGTCGGAGACCTGCGGTGTCCGTGCGGGAACATGGAGGCGAGCATATCCCGTTCCGGATCGCTCTTCCCTACAATCCCTCCCCATACCGGCTCCCGGCTTGAGCACGTCGTCGTCCCGGCCCACGCGATCAATGCGGTTGACAGCCCGGCGAAGACGGACGACGATGCGCGTCTTCAACGGGCGACTTCACAGGCTTTCAGGAGGGGTGCGGCATGGCGGATCACACCATCGTCTCCCTGCCGGGGGACGGCATCGGCAAGACGGTTCTTCCGGAGTCCATCCGGGTCCTCGAGGCGGCCGGGTTCCACGCGGAGTGGGTCCACGGCGACATCGGCTGGGAGTTCTGGTGCAAGGAAGGCAACGCCCTTCCCGACCGCACCATCGAGCTGATCAAGGAGCACAAGATCGGCCTCTTCGGCGCGATCACATCCAAGCCGAAGGACGAGGCCGCGGCCGAGCTCGACCCGGCGCTGGCGGACAAGGGCTACGTCTACTACAGCCCGATCGTCGGGCTGCGCCAGCTGTTCAACCTGCAGCTCTGCGTGCGCCCCTGCCTCTCGTTCCCGAACAACCCGCTGAACTTCGTCCGGCAGACGCTCGACAGAAAGATCGACGAGCCGAAGGTGGACGTCGTCGTCTTCCGTCAGAACACGGAAGGGCTCTACGGCGGCGTCGAGTGGACGAACCCGCCGGACGAGGTCCGCGCGGCCCTCGAGACGCATCCGAAGATGGCGAACTTCAAGGACACGCCGTCCGAGGAGCTCGCGGTCTCCACCCGGATCTTCACCCGGAAGGCCTGCGACTACATCTGCCAGGCCGCCTTCGCCCACGCGAAGAAGCACGGCTACGGCAGCGTCACGATCTGCGAGAAGCCGAACGTCATCCGCGAGACGTCGGGGATGATGACCGACGCCGCCCGGGCCGCGAAAGAGGGCTACCCGGACATCGACCTGTGGTTCACGAACATCGACGCACAGATGATGTGGCTGACGAAGAACCCCGAGGACTACGGGGTCATCGTCGCCGGCAACATGTTCGGCGACATCATCTCCGACGGCTTCGCCGGCCTCGTCGGCGGCCTCGGTTTCGCGTGCAGCGCGAACGCGGGAGACGATGTCGCGGTCTTCGAGCCGACCCACGGCTCGGCGCCGAAGTACGCGGACTACGACACGCCGATCGTCAACCCGATCGCGATGATCCTCTCCGCCTGCATGATGCTCGACACGCTCGACGAGACCGACAAGGCGACGCAGATCCGCAAGGCGATCTCCGAGGTCGTGGCGGAAGGGAAGGTCCGGACCTACGACATGATGAAGGTGCCGGGCCGGGCCGACGTGGTCGAGAAGGGCGCGGCCAGCACGTTCCAGATGACCGACGCCATCATCGCGAGGCTCTGATGATCGGGACCGAGGAGATCCGGGCCCTGTTCGCGGGGCCGCTCGACCTGATCGGGGACGAGGCTCTGAAGGGCAAGGTCGTCGACGCGTGGGTGACCGGCTGCGAGCGCGGCGGCTGGGAGTCGGTGGAGCAGCTGTCGAACATGCCGTTCACGCTGCTGACCGAGTGCCACGGCATCAACTTCATCGAGCACACCGTCGCGGTGACGCTCGGCGCCTGGGCGCTCGCCCGCGCGCAGGTCGACGCCTACGCGAACATCCCCTACCCCATCGACTTCGACCGCGTCGTGGCCGGCGGGCTGCTCCACGACATCGGCAAGCTCCTGGAGATCGAGCCGGACGGCGAGGGCGGGTTTCGCAAGAGCCGCAACGGGATGTGCGCGCGCCACCCGATCTCCGGCGCGATCCTCGTGGCGGAGGCGGGCTTTTCCGACGAACTCGTCAACACCGTCGCCTGCCACGCGAAGGAGGGCGAGGGCCGGCCCCAGGTCGTGGAGACCGTCTTCATCCACCAGGCCGACTTCGCCACGTTCAACCCGCTCGTCATGAAGAAGGCGGGGAAGCTCATAGAATAGCGGGAGGACGAAATGGGCTCGACGATGGTGGAGAAGATCCTCGGGGCTCACGCCGGCCGGGACGTCTCTCCCGGGGAGATCGTGGACGTCCTCATCGACGTCCGCGTCGCTCGGGACTTCGGCGGCGCGAACGTGGTGAAGAACCTCCGCGACTCCGGTCTCGGCATCGACGACCCGTCGAGAACGTTCTTCACGTTCGACTGCAACCCCGGCGGCTCCGACCAGAAGTACGCCACGAACCAGCAGATCTGCCGGGAGTTCGCGCGCGAGCACGACGTCCGGGTCTACGACATCGACCGCGGCATCGGCACGCACGTCGCGATCGACGAGGGGCTGGCGACGCCGGGCTCGACGCTCGTTTCCACGGACTCCCACGCGAACCTGCTCGGCGCGATCGGCGCCTTCGGGCAGGGCATGGGCGACCTCGACGTGGCCCACGCCTTCGCCCACGGCCGCGTCTGGTTCAAGGTGCCGCCGAGCGTGAAGGTGAAGCTCGTCGGCACGCCGTCGGTCACCGCGACGCCGAAGGACCTCACACTCGCCGTCCTGCGGGAACTGGGCGCCGCCGGGTTGCTCGGCTACGCCGCGGAGTTCGAGGGGGAGGCCGTGGACGCGCTCGACCTGTCCGGTCGCGCGACGATCGCCTCGACGCCTCCTTCGAACTGCGAGAGCACCTCTTCGTTCGGCGTGAAGAGTGCGATGATCCCGCCCATCTCCGTGGCCATCGAGG
>JBDLIY010000339.1:0-4825 GCA_039714635.1 Planctomycetota bacterium | reverse complement strand
TCTGCGTAGCGCTGCAGCGATTCGGCCTCGCCCTCGCCGAAATCGTACGTGATCCGCGACGTCAGGTAGCGCAGCAGGAACTCCGGCGGCAGATCCATCGCCGCCGCGGCCTCCGCCGCGATCTCGCCGCGGCGCGCCAGCCCCCGCTCCTTCGCCGCCGCGAGGACCGGCGCCGCCGCCCGGGCGGTCTCCACGTCCGAAGCGATCCACAACGCGAACGGGAACGGCAGACCCGTCCACTCCCGCCACGCCGTCGCCACGTCCGTCACCACCAGGCCATCGCGCGGGGCGCGCATCGCGGGGTCGCCGATCAGGAGCACCGCGTCGGCGTCCGCCTCCCGCGGGTCCACGTCCGGCGGGCAATGGCTGAACTCCGGCGTCCTCCCCCAGCGCTCGCCGAAGAGGATCCGGGCGAGGGCGCTGCTCGTCAGCGAGGACTCGTCCAGCGCGACGCGACGGCTCTCCTCGACCGGCCCGCGGGAGAAGATCAGGACGCTGTCCACCGGCCCCGGAGAGCCGACGCAGATGCCGGGAACGAACGCGCGGTCGGCCCGGCGCGCGGCCTCGTAGGACGGGAGGAGCGCCACGTCCAGCTCGCCGCGGCGGAAACGCCCGGTCAGGCGCGACGGGACGTCGAGGACGACGCCCGACAATCCCTCGATCAGGGGCTTCGCGTTGAGGTACGGGACGGAGCCGATCCGCAGTTCGCCCATGGCCTCGTATGATGCCTGACTCCGGCCCGGCCGCGGAGTACCATCGCGCCGTGAAGATGACCTTCCGCCTGTTCCTGCTCTTCGTCGCCGTCCTCTTCGGCGCGCGCTACCTCGCGCAGCGCGACGCCGGGGGCACGGGGCCCGAACCCTGGGAAGGGCGCTACCCGCTCCACTCGTCCAGCTCGCAGGGCGACGGGGAACACTGGGTCGGCATCGAGACCCGCGACGGAGTCATGGGGACGCGCTTCTCCGCGGAGGTATACGCTTCCGGCGAAGAAACGGGCCGCTCCGCGCTCCGCGCCGCCTGGCGCCGCATCCATGATCTGGAGGCGAAGTTCTCCACGTGGATCCCGTCCTCCCTCGCCTCCCTCGTCAACCGGGAGGCCGGCCGCCGCCCCGTGACCGTCGATCTCGCGTTCCTCCGCGTCCTGGACATCTGCCGCGAAGTCCACCGCGAGTCCGACGGAACCTTCGATCCCACGGTCGGCCCCCTGCTCCGCGTCTGGAAGCCCCTCGCCACCCTGAAGACGATGCCCCCGGAAACGGACGTCCGCCGGGCCCGGGAACTCGTCGGCCTCGACAAGGTGGTCGTCGACCGCGCGGCCCGCACCGTCTCCTTCCCGGCCGACGGCATGGCGCTCGACTTCGGCGGCGTGGTGAAAGGACTCGCGGCGCAGGAGGCGACCGCGGCGGCCATCCTCAGCGGCGCGGACTCCTGCCGCGTCAACGCCGGAGGGGACATGTACGCCGCCGGAGACGTCTTCGAGGTCTCGATCCGCGATCCCGACGGCGGCCCCGGTGACGTCCTCCCCGACTCCACGTTCCGGGTGCGCGACGCCGGGGTGGCGACCTCCGGCAACTACGAGCGCTACACGGAGATCGACGGGAAGCGCTACTCCCACATCCTCGATCCGCGCACCGGGCGGCCCGTCCCCGACGCGGTCGTCCAGGTGACGGTCATCGCGCCCTCCGGCGCGCGGGCCGACGCCCTCGCCACCGCGCTCACCGTCCTCGGCGTCGAGGACGGCCTGAACCTCGCGAACCGGCTCCGCCGGGTCGAGGCGCTCTTCCTCGTCCGGGAGGGCGGGGAGATCGCACGCCGGGCCACGCCGACCTTCCCCGGGATCCTGCGATGAGACTCGGCTTCCTCGGCGGCACCTTCGACCCCGTCCACGAGGGCCACCTCGCCCTCGCCCGCGCCTGCCGCGACGGCGCGGCGCTCGACCGCGTCGTCTTCGTCGTCGCCGGCACGCCGCCCCACAAGCTGGACCGCCGGCTCGCCCCGGCGAAGCACCGCCTGGCGATGGTCCGCCTCGCCGCCGAACCGGACCCCGGCTTCGTCGTGGACGACCGGGAGATCCGCCGGGAGGGCATCGGCTACACGATCGACACGGTCGGCGAGATCGTTCGGGAACACCCCGATGACGACTGCTTCTGGATCATCGGCGCCGACACGCTTCCCGAGCTTCCGACCTGGCGCGAGGCGGCCCGGCTCATCGACACGATCGGCATCCTCTCGGCCACGCGGCCCGGCTACGACCCCGAGCCCGCGATCGCCGTTCTCGATGCGCAGTTCGGTACCGTTCGGGCAAAGCGGATCTCCGACGGCTTCCTGGAGATGCCGCCGGCCGCCGTTTCGTCGACGGAAATCCGCGCTCGTCTGGCGGGGGGCGAATCCGTCGCCGGGCTCGGCCCCGACCGGGTGGCCGCCTACATCGCGGCGAACGGCCTCTACTCCTGAAGGAACTCCACGAGGCCCTCGCGCGGGCGCTCCACCTGCTCGCCGGTCTCCATGTCGCGCACCGTGACCGTGCCGCGCTCGATCTCCCCCGGTCCCAGGATCAGGGCCCGGGCCGCGTTCCCGCGCGCGGCCTTCTTCATCTGGGCCTTCATGCCGCGGCCCTCGAAGTCCGCGTCGGTCGCGAGGCCGGCGTCGCGCAACTCGTTCACCAGCTTAAACGTCTCCGGGCGCCCCTCGGGCTTCACGCTAACGACGTACGCGTCCAGGCCCGGCGCGGCCTTCACCGGGTCGACGCCGAGCTTCTCCAGCACGAGCAGGACGCGCTCGACACCGACCGCGAACCCCGTCGCCGGCGTCTCCGGCCCGCCGAACTGGCTCACGAGCCCGTCGTACCGCCCGCCGCCGCAGATCGAGTCCTGCGCGCCGAGCGCGGAGTGCACCGCCTCGAAGACCGTGTGCGTGTAGTAGTCGAGCCCGCGCACGAGGAACGGATCCTCCGAGGTCGCGACGCCCAGGTCGGCGAGCATCCCCTTGACCGTCTCGTAGTGCTCCCGGCTCTCTGCACTCACCAGGTCCGGCAGGCGCGGCAGGCCCGCCGCGATCTCGCGGCACGTCTCCTTCTTGCAGTCGAGAACCCGGAAGACGTTGCGGTCGATGCGGCGCCCGCAGTCGGGACAGAGGTCGGCCCGACGGGGCTCCAGCGCCTCGAGGAGCTTCGCCCGCACCTCCGCCCGTTCCTCCGAGCCGCCCAGCGTGTTGAGGCGCATCTCGTGCCCCTCGATGCCGAGGCGCCGGAAGAAACGGTCCAGCAGCGAGATCACCTCCGCGTCCAGCCGCGGATCCGCGGAGCCGAGAGCCTCGATCCCCACCTGGCTGAACTGGCGCTGGCGCCCGGCCTGCGGCCGCTCGTACCGGAACATCGGCCCGACGTAGAAGACCTTCTGGAACGGCGCCGCGGAGTCGAGCTTGTTCTCGAGGTACCAGCGGACGACGGAGGCCGTTCCCTCGGGGCGCAGCGAGTAGGGCTCACCCTCCCGCGGGATCGTGAACATCTCCTTCTCGACGACGTCCGTGGTCTCCCCGATGGCGCGGGAGAACAGCCTCGTCTCCTCGAAGACCGGCGTCCGGATCTCGCCATAGCCGGCGGCGCCGAAGGTCTCGTGCGCCATCTGTTCGACCGCCCGGTGGCGGGCCAGGAGATCGCCCGTGAGGTCTACGGTTCCGCGCGGCAGTCTCACCGGTTCCATCTCGGAATTCTCCCTTCCTTCGGCCCGCCCTCCGGATCGTTCTGAGCGATCCTAGCAGCGGCACTTACGTCCATTGAGGATTGTGCGCCCAACTCGTGGAAACGACACCTTTTCCGTTGACACCCTCTTCGCGGCTCATGTATCGTCCGTGCTCGACCTCAAGGGCAAATACCTCGCAGTTAACACTACGTTCGAGATTGGGGTTTGGAGGGAGGATCATGCTCCGTACAGTCAGTCTTCTCGTGCTCGTTGTCGGTCTGCTCGCTGTCACTGGTTGCGTGACGAAGCCGTTCGCCGCCATCGAGGAAGGCGTCACCTGGGTCATCACCTTCGATGACCCCGTCTCCACGTGGCTGGTCTACGGACCGAGCTCCGACGAGTACCAGGCGTCCGTGGCGAACTCGCAGACGCGCTACCGCAACACCGTCCGTCGTTGGAACTCGATCCTCAACGACTACGAGAAGCACTTCCTCCTCTACGACAAGTACGACCCCTACGCGTACTGAGTCGAGGAGGTCCGCCCGCTCCCGTCCGTCGACGGCAGCGGCGGCGTCCCCAATACTCGGAAACACGAGACACCGGGCGGGCCACTGGCCCGCCCGTCTTGCGTCATGAGCGAACTCCTCCACGCCCTCGTCGCCCCCACGGCCAGCGGCAAGGAGTCCACGGCCCTCGCGGTCGCTTCGCTCGCCCCCGTCGAGATCCTCTCCCTCGATTCCATGAAGGTCTATCGCGGCATGGACGTGGGCACCGCGAAGGCCCCGGCGGAGGCGCGCGCGCGCATCCCCCACCATCTCGTCGACATCGCCGACCCCCGCGGCGCCTTCTCCACCGGCGAGTGGCTCGACGCCGCCCTCGCCGCGGTCGACGACGTCCGTTCCCGCGGCCGCGTTCCCCTTCTCTCCGGCGGCACCGCCCTCTACCTGAAGGCCTGCATCCATGGCCTGTTTTCAGGGCCCGCGGCGGACCCCGGGATCCGCCGCCGACTCAAGGAGCGCTCCGGCACGGAACTCCACGCGCGGCTGCAGGAGGTAGATCCGGCCACGGCGGAAAAGGTTCACCCGAATGACATCCGGCGCCTCGTTCGGGCGCTGGAGGTCTTTACGATCACCGGCCGGCCGATC
>JBDLIY010000338.1:0-4835 GCA_039714635.1 Planctomycetota bacterium | reverse complement strand
CCGATCGCCAGCACGTCGCGGAAGCCCTTCGTGGTGACGAAGGCGATCGCCCCGGCGGATCGCGTGAGCAGCGCGTTCGTCCCGACGGTCGTGCCGTGAACGAGGCGCGCCCGCGCGTCCCTCTCCCCCAGCAACTCGAGTCCCGTCACGACCGCCGCCCCGGGGTCGGCCGGCGTCGAGGGGACCTTTCGCACGGTCACACCGTCGGGGGAGATCCGCACGAGGTCGGTGAAGGTCCCTCCGGTGTCCGCGCCGATCCGGGTGTCCATATCGGCGATGGTATAGCGACCGACGGGGTGTGAACATAGTGCAGCACCTTCTTCGGCACGCAGCAAGGAGAGGGCGCGAGCACGCAGATGGCTGCGTCTCCGGAGGGCCGCTTCGGCCTCCCGGTTGCATCTCGTTGTGACCCCGGACGCGACCGACCTTGACCCCGGATGAAACGAGGACCAGAATCCCCGCGTGATCATCCCCATCCTTCTCGGCGTCGCCTCCTACCTCATCGGCTCGATCCCCTTCGGGTACGTGCTCGTCTACATGTTGCGCGGGATCGACGTCCGGACCGTCGGCAGCAGGAACCTCGGCGCCACGAACGTGGCCCGGGCGCTCGGCACGCCCTGGTTCGCCGTCGTCTTCGCGTTCGACTTCGCGAAGGGCTTCGTCCCCGCGTTCGTGCTGGGCGGCGTCGCGGTGAGGAGTTTCGACGCCCCCCCGGAGATCGCGGTCGCCTACGGCGTGGCGGCGATGGCCGGCCACATCTGGCCGGTCTACCTGCGGTTCAAGGGCGGCAAGGGCGTGGCGACGGCGGCGGGCGCGGTGACGGGCATCGCCCCGGTGACGCTCGGGATCGCGGCGGTCGTCTTCGTCATCGCGCTGTTC
Organism: Planctomycetota bacterium; assembly: GCA_039714635.1. GTDB lineage: Bacteria > Planctomycetota > JAJSAM01 > JAJSAM01 > JAJSAM01 > JBDLIY01. The sequence continues at coordinate 3,956 of JBDLIY010000338.1, read as the reverse complement.
GCGGGCCGGATGGTCTCGCTCGGATCGATCGTGGCGACGGCCTCGCTGCCGGTCTCCTATCTCGTGCTGGAGGGGAAGGACGCCTCGCCGGTCGTCACGGTCGCCTTCGCCTTCATGTTCCTGCTCGTGCTCTGGAAACACCGGGCGAACATCGGGCGGATCGTGCGCGGCGAGGAACCGAAGATCTTCGGGAAGAAGAAGACGGAGGCCTCCGATGCTTGATCCGGTGGCGGTGATCGGGAACGGCGGCTGGGGCACCGCGATGGCGCTGGTACTCGCGGAGAAGGGCGTCGACGTCCGGCTCTGGGGCATCGAGTCGGATTACGTGGCGAAGACCGCGAGGACCCGCCGCTCGCCGAAGTACCTGCCGGGGATCGCGATCCCCGAAGCCATCCTCGTCACGCCGGACTTCGGCTGTGCGACGGAGGGCGCGGGACTCATCCTTTCCGCCACCCCCACCCAGTTCCTGCGGGGGACCTTCGCGCCGCTGCGCGCATTGGACCGGAGCGGCGGCGCCCCGGTGCTCTCGCTCTCCAAGGGCATCGAGGTGAAGACGCTCCTCCGCCCCACCCAGATCCTGCGCGAGGTCCTCGGCCGCCGGAAGTACGGCGCGCTCGTCGGCCCCTCGCACGCCGAGGAGGTCGCGCGCGGGCTTCCGGCGGCGGTCGTCATCGGCGCGACGGACGAGGAGTTCGCGAAGGCCTGCCAGGAGACGGTGAGCACGTCGAGCTTCCGCGCCTACACGACGACGGACACCGTGGGCGTCGAGTTGTCGTCGGCGCTGAAGAACGTCCTCGCGATCGCGGCCGGCATCGTCGACGGCTTCGAGTTGGGCGACAACGCGAAGGCGGCGCTGCTGACGCGCGGGATGGTGGAGATGGCGCGGCTCGGCGTGGCGCTCGGCGCGAACCGCCAGACGTTCTCGGGCCTGGCCGGGATCGGCGACATCATCACGACGTGCGTCTCCCCTCACGGCCGGAACCGCGCGGTCGGCGAGCGCATCGGCCGCGGCGAGAGGGTCCGCGACATCCTCGACTCGATGACGATGGTGGCGGAGGGCGTCCCGACGACGAAGGCGGTGGTGAAGCTGGCGAAGAGGCACGGCATCGAGATGCCGATCGCCGAGCAGATCCATCGCGTCCTCTTCCACGGCAAGAGCCCGAAGAACGCGGTCCGCGACCTGATGCTCCGCACCCCGAAGAGCGAGGTCGAGGAGTACCGGTAGCCCCCACCTGCAAATCGGGGTCAGACCCCGATTTGCAGTTTTCCCCTACTTCGCGTGCTGCCGCTCCATGCGGCGCAGCGTCCGCTCGAAGCTCGACTCGGACGTGGAATACGCGTCACCGCCTCGCCGGAGCGCGATCCGCCCGTGCCGCCGGTGCGGGCACCAGGCGTCGATGTCCCAGGTCTGGCCCGGCTTGCCCAGGCCCAGCACGTGCTCGTAGGAGCAGGTCACTCCCTCCTTCCCGTGGTCGAACGGGCAGACGAGGAGCTTCCGGTCCGCCAGGTAGTCCGGCACGAGCGCCGTCAGGGACGGAGGCGAATGTCCCTCGTTGGCCTCGCGGTACTTCTTGATCGCCTTCCCGATCTCACCGAGGTTGTGGACGCAGGCCCGCCGCTCTTCGCGGTACTTGTCATGAAGGAACTCCCCGGAGGCCAGCAGCGCGACGAACGCGGGCAGCGAGCCGTTCCCGAAGAGCTCGATCCGCCCCGGGTCCTCGGACGCCGCGGCGGCGAGGATCGCGTCGTCGTGGACGATGTCCAGCAGCGGCACCCACTCCCGCTCCTCGCGCAGCATCATGGGGAGCGACAGCGTCCCGAACTTGCTCGGCGCGCGCGGGAGGCCTTCCAGGTAGCGGGCGGACCGCGCGAGCATCCCCTCGCCCGTCGTCTTCGCGTCGATGGCCGCCTTCAGCGCGCCGACGTGGCCGGAGAAGAAGAGGTTGTCGTCGACGATGGCCATGCAGGGCGCGTCGTCCCGCCCTTCCCGGCTGCCCCGGATGATCTCGACCCCGGCGTACTCCTCCCGGATCGACGTCATCCCGCTCTTCTCCATGTCCTTGACGATCGGCGACTCGAGGAACTTCGTCAGGATCGCGTCGAACTTCTCCCGGTCGCCGATCCGGAACGCGAAGATCATGTAGTCCTCGTCGAACTGGTCGGACTCCCCCATCGGCACGAACCAGGCCCACTCGGTCCCCATCGTCGCGGCGATCTCGGTAAGGGACGACCCGAGCATCTTCTGCGCCTCGGAGAACCCCTGCTCCAGTTCCATGGAGTACGGGAACCGGTTCGAGGTCAGGTGCTTCTTCAGCTTCTTCCACTTTTCGGGGATGTCGCCGGAGTCGACGAAGGCGAAGAAGGTGTTCGGCGGCAGGTACGACGTCAGCGTCGTCGGCCCCACCGTCCCGCGGAATGCGTCGAGCCAGGGGTGGTCCGGATCGACGATCGCCCGGCCGCGGCAGTGCCCCATCCCGGAGGTGACGCAGGCGGTCTTGAGCCCGTCGAGCATCACGACCTTGTCGAACTCGTTGTAGAACCGGAGTACGTATCGCCCCATCGTGTTCTCGAGCAGCGTGAAGAACCGCGGCATGTCGGCGAACGCGAAGAACGTCGTGCCCTTGTCGGATTTGAGCGCACCGCTGCGGTAGGCGGGCCGTGTGGCGAGGCTCTTGTCGGGCGTCTTCGCGAGGTGGCCCAGCACGGTACTGATCCGCTCGGGCCGGCTGGTGACGAACAGCTTCGACTCGTGCACGGCGTAGTAGATGGTGATCTCGTCGGTTTCGACGGCGAGGACCTGGGCCCCGGCGACTTCCCCCGCGAAGGTCGACTTCTCGCCGAGTGTCTTCTGGAGGAGTTCGCGGACCCTGCCTTCGTCGGAGACTTCGACGATGCCGATGGCGTCGAGGTCTTCGGTCGTCTCCCCGAAGGAGAACAGGGCGAAGTGCGCGCCTTTCACGCCTTTGAGGTGTTCCTGCCAGACCTTGACGGGGACGCCGGTCATCTCCTTGAGCAGCGGGTAGAGTTTCGCCGTGTTGTCGCGGTAGAGCCCGGCGACGAGCGAGCCGTCGCGGAGGAAGCGCGAGTTCTCGAGTTCGGCGATGAGCGTGTCGTATCCGGCGCAGCGCGCGTAGACGACGGTTTCGGGCGGCAGGATGTGTGCGAGGTCTTCGAGGGCCCGGGCGTCGGTGGCGGTGGCGGCGATGGTGCTGGCGAGGATGGCGAGGGCGAGCAGTGCGCGGCCGGTGGTCATGGGTGTCTCCGGAGCGGGGTGGTCTGGACAGGGGATTGTACGGAATTCGGTGCTGTCGTTTTCGGGGAGTTCGGAAAGCTTGACCCGGCGTGGTGCGCGGCCAGAATGGCGGAGCGCGGGAGCATTTCCCGCGAACCCCAGTGCGGTTCACTCGATGGTCGGGGCGTGGCGCAGCTTGGCTAGCGCGCTTGACTGGGGGTCAAGAGGTCGGAGGTTCGAATCCTCTCGCCCCGACCAACTCTTCCTGCCGTTCCGAATCCGCGCCGCCCGTGTGTCTGCACCGCACGTAGCCTCCGACCTCTTGGGGGGGACAGGCCGGCGGAGCCGGCCGCAGGGGGGACGCAGTCCCCCCTTCTCAGCAGCCCGGAAAGCGAGCGAAGCGAGCCCGAGGATCGGCGCGCAGCGCCGGGCCTCGGAGGTTCGAATCCTCTCGCCCCGACCCGGCCACTCAGCGAACCACGAAAAGCGGCGAGGCGAAGCCGATGCCGCCTCCGGGCCTCGCGAGGTGAAAATCCAACGTCTGTCGGGCTGTTTCTTCAGGACAGGCCGCAGAACCCCCGAAATCGTTGCCCCACGTGGGGCAGCGTTTTCCCACAGCCCGGAGAGCGAGCGAAGCGAGCCCGAGGATCGGCGCGCAGCGCCGGGCCTCGGAGGTTCGAATCCTCTCGCCCCGACCCGGCCACTCAGCGAACCACGAAAAGCG
>JBDLIY010000337.1:0-4868 GCA_039714635.1 Planctomycetota bacterium | reverse complement strand
CGCCATCGCCGAAGATCACAAGTTGCGTGTCGTCGGCGCCGATCTCGAACACGGTCTCCACGCCCAGGCCGCCGCGCCACTCGCCCGCTCCCTGCGAGTCGCGGAGGTATTCGTGTTTGATCAGTAGATGCGGCGTCTGCTGTTCGAACATCTCCTAGTCCTGGTCCAGGAGACCGCCGGAGGCGTCGATCATCCCGATGTGGTCGTACCCGTCCGTCCCCCGCATCGCGCCGGAGCCGCCCTTCAGCCCCATGAAGCCGATGTCCACGTACTTCTCGTCCTTCTTCGGATCGATGCCCGTCGTCAGCGCGCAGAGCAGCTGGTTCCAGCCGGCGGTGACGCGGTCCGGAATGACGGGGGCCAGCGCGCGGATGATCGCGTCGGCGTTCGGCGGGCACAGGTGGTTGCCGAAGGTCGTCGCGGCCGGATAGGCGGCGTTCAGGATCGTCCCCTCGGGGATGACGATTTCGATCGGCTCGACCATCCCCTCGTTGTGCGGGATGTCGGGGTTCACCATCTGGAGGAAGGTGAGGATCGTCGCCGACGCCGAAGACGTGAAGGTCCCGTTGACGAAGCCCTTCGTCTGCGCGTCGGTGTCGGAGTAGTCGAAACGGATCCGCCCGTCCTCGACCGCGATCTTCACGCGGATCTCGAATGTGCTGCCGGGGTGGCGGCCGTCGTAGTAGACCGTGGCGGCGCCCTCGTAGACGCCCTCGGGGATCGTTCGGATCTCCGACTCCATCATCTTCCGCGTCGAGGCGAAGAGGTGCTCCTTCACGGTCGTGAAGGTCTCGCGGCCGTACTTCGAAAGCAGCGCCTGGACGCGCCGGTCCCCCACGACGCAGGCGCCCATCTCCGCTTTCATGTCCTCGGAGACGATGTCCAGCCGGATGTTCGCGAAGATCAGTTCCCAGACGTCACGCCGGAGCTTCCCGCCCTCCACGACCTTCACCGGTGGAATGCGGATTCCCTCCTGCCAGCACTCGACCGCGTCCGGGTTGTAGCCGCCCTGGACGTTGCCGCCGATGTCGGCCTGGTGGCCCTTCGCCGCCGACCACGCCACGAGCTCGCCCTCGAAGAAGATCGGTCGGAAGACCGCCATGTCGTTCAGCTGGTTGCCGAGGGAGAAGACGTCGTTGTGGAAGATGACGTCGCCTTCGGCCAGGTCGTCGCCGTAGTAGTCCCGGATGTACTTGCAGACGGGCGCGAGGGAGAAGGACAGGATCGGCAGGTTCTCCGTCTGCTCCAGCATCCGTCCCTCGGCGTCGTAGAGGCCGGTGACGAAGTCCTTCGCCTCGCAGAGGATCGGCGAGCGCGTCGTGCGCGTCAGCGAGATCGACATCTCGTCGGTGATCGACTTGAAGGCGCGCGCGAAGACGGAGACGAGGATCGGGTCGACTCTCATGGCGGGGCTCATCGCAGTCCCTCCGGAAGCGCGTCGGCGCGTTCTCTCGCGTATACGACGAAGGAGCCGTAGGCGTCCACCACGACGTCGAAGTCCTCCGCGGTGAAGAGCGTCGTGTTCCGCTGCTCGACGATCGCCGGCCCGGCGAGGCGGTTGCCCGGCAGCAGACCGTGGCCGTCGTAGACCGGGACCGGGACGAAGGCGTCCTCGTCCGGCCGCCAGACCTCGCGCTCGCCCTTGACCGCGTGGGACGCGTCCGGTCCGCCCGTCTCGGCGGAGAGCAGGCGCGGCTTGTCCGTCTCGCCGATCGCCCGCGCGGCGAGGTTGATGAGTTCCAGCGCGGTGCCCTCCTCCTCGAGCGAGTAGCCGTAGAGCCGGTTGTGCTCCGCGTGGAAGCGGGACGCGAGGGACTCCAGCGGAAAGAGGGGCAGGCTCACCTCGTGGTACTGGCCGACGTAGCGCATCTCCGCGGTGGTGTCGACCCGGATGCGGTCCTCCGGGACATTCTCGGAGATGAGGATCGCGCGGCCGCGCACCGCCAGTTCCTCCGCGGCCGCGGCCAGGTCGCCGGTCGGGAAGTCGTCGAGCTTGACGATCAGGCTCTTCACCACGTCGTGCTTCAGGTCCGTCATCAGCATCCCGGCCGCGCAGAAGATGGAGGAGTCGCGCGGCACGAGAAAGAGAGGCATCTCGAGTTCGGCGGCGATCGCGCAGGCGTGGTTCGGCCCGGCGCCGCCCGCGACGACCATCGGAAACTCGCGGGGGTCGTAGCCGCGGCGGATCGTGATCTCCCGGACGCCGGCGGCCATGTTCGCGTCGACCACGCGCGCGATGCCGGCCGCCGCCGCCTCGATCGACAGGCCGAGGGGCGTCGCGATCTTCTCGCCGACCGCGGCCCGGGCCGCGTCGAGGTCGAGCGACATCCGCCCGCCCGCGAAGAAGCCGGGTTCGAGGCGGCCGAGGACGAGGTCGGCATCCGTGACGGTGGGTTCGGTCCCGCCGCGGCCGTACGCCACCGGGCCCGGATCCGCACCGGCGCTCTTCGGACCGACGCGGAGCATCCCGCCCTCGTCGATCCACCCGACGCTGCCGCCCCCGGCGCCGATCGTGACGATGTCGAGCATCGGCAGCGCGAGCGAATACCGGTTCACCTCGCCGTCCGTGACGGTCAGCGGTTCGCGGTCGCGGACGAGCGCGGCGTCGAAGGACGTCCCGCCCATGTCGACGGTGATGCAGTCGTCGTAGCCGTGGTGCTCGGTGAAGACGATCCCCGCGTTCGGCCCCGCGGCCGGGCCGGAGAGCAGCGTCACCGCGGCGCGATCGCGCGCGACCTGCGGCGAGACGACGCCGCCGTTTGACTGCATGACGAGAAGGACGCCGCCGAACCCGATGCCGGCCAGCCGCTCGAGAAGGCTGTCGAGGTAGCGGCGGAGGACCGGGCCGACGTACGCGTTCAGCACGGTCGTCGAGACGCGCGGGTAGAAGCGGATCGACGGCAGGACCTCGGTGGAGACCGACAGGTAGGCCGACGGCATCCGCGCTTCGACGATCTCCTTCGCCCGGGCCTCGTGATCCGGATTCGCGAAGGAGTTCATGAAGCAGACGGCGACGGCCTCGGTCCCCTCCGTCGCCAGGAACTCGACGGCGGCCTCGACGTCCCCGATCGACAGGGGCTCGAGTTCCTCGCCGGCGTAGTCGAGCCGGCCGCGGACGGGACACCGGCGGTAGCGCGGCACGAGCGGCGGCACGTTCGTGAAGCGGTTGTTGTACTGCTCCTCGCGGATCCCCCGCCGCATCTCGAGCGCGTCCCGCACGCCCTCCGTCGTGAGCAGGCCCGTCTTCGCCCCGGTCCCCGTGATGACGACGTTCGTCGTGACCGTCGTGCCGTGGACGATGGTGTCGATCTTCGCCGCGAATTCGGCCAGCGACTCGCCGCGCTCGGTGGCGACCTCCTCGAGACCCGCGAGCAGGCCGATGGACGGATCTTCCGGCGTGGACAGGACCTTCGCCACGCGGGCGGTGCCGTCCTCGTCGGTGATCAGGAAATCGGTGAACGTCCCGCCGACGTCGATGCCGACCTTCAACCACCACCTCCCGTCGATTCAACCCTTCGTCGAGACCGCCTCCCGCCCGGCGAGGAACGACACCACGTTCCCGCGCCCCACCAGCTCCGCCGGTGAGAGGTCGAGCAGCGCCTGTGTCCACAACCCCGGGGGCAGGCGGCGGAACGGCTCCACCGTGGAGAGCACGCCCAGCGCCACGGCGTTGCTCGACCAGCCGGCCTCGTCCCCGAGTTCCCGGGCGATCGCCAGCGCGTCGAACGTAACGACCTCCCGGTCGCCGAGGAAGTCGCGGACCGCCTCGAGGGTCGGGTAGTCGGCCGCGTCCACCCCCGCCGGCACGAGGCGGCGCGTGTTCAGGAGCACCGCCCCTCCCGGCTTGAGCAACGGCAGGAAACCGGGCCGGAAGACCTCGGACTGCTCGAGGACCACCAGCACGTCGGTCGAGCCCGGCGCGGGCACCGGGGAATGCGCGTCCCCGCAGCCGAACGTGGAGATCACGGGACCGCCGAGCTGTGCCATCCCGTGCGTCTCGCCCTTGACGACGTTCGTGTAGCCGGCGCGGAGCGCGACCTCGGCGAGGATCTTGCCGATGAACAGGTTCCCCTGGCCGCCGACGCCCCGCACGCCGAGGCGGATCGACGCCGGCCGGTCGACGATCTCGCCCGGCTCGACCGGTTCCGGCAGTTCCGGCATCGGCGGCGGATCACCGGGGGCCTTCTCCTCCGCCGGCCCGAAGCAGTCCCGCTTGCACGTCTGGACGCAGATGCCCTCGTGGCCCCCGCAGCCCACGCAGAGACTCGTGTAGTGCGGATTGCCGTCCTCGTCCGCCTCGATGCCGGGACAGACCAGGCACAGGCCGCACTGCTTGCAGTTCTCCGGATCGATCGTGAACCGCGGCTGCTTCTGCCCCGAAGGCAGCTGGTGCATGCACTCGCCGGTGATGACGAGGACGGTGAACTCGCCGTTCTCGGCGCGCTTCAGCGAGTCGCGGAGCGCCCGCTCGATCCCCTTCGGGTCGTAGCCGTCGCGGGTGATGACGCGAGCGCCCTCCCCCTTCAGCGCCTTCACCAGGTCGAACCGGTTCTCCTCGCCGGCGAGATTCGTGTCGGAGGACGGCGCCGGCTGTCCCCCGGTCATCGCGGTGATCCGGTTGTCGAGGACCACCTTCACCCCGGGCACGTTCTTGAAGACCGCGTTCCGCGTCGCGTCGAGCCCGGAGTGGCACTCCGTGGAGTCGCCGAGGACGGAGATGACCTTCCCCGCCAGCTCGGGGTCGGCCTGGACGACGCCCTGCCGCTTCGCGTCGGAGGCCCCCATGCAGGTGCAGGTGTCGATCGCGTCCAGGAAGAAGAGCAGCGTGTTGCAGCCGATGTCGCCGAACGACGCTACGATCTTCTTCC
>JBDLIY010000336.1:0-4881 GCA_039714635.1 Planctomycetota bacterium | reverse complement strand
GCGCTTTGAGACCTGGCCGGCGGAGGATCGACGGGCGGGGCGGGAGACCGTGTTCACGTCGCGGACGGTGCCCCCGGCGCCCCGGATCCGTTGCGCGAGCTCCGCCGCGACCGCGGCGTCGAGGGAGCCCGAGCCGATCTCCCGGAACGCGGGCTCGGCGAGGAGCTTCGCCCCGGCGAAGGCACCGATCTCCCCGAGGCGGATGGAGACTTCGATCCGCTGCGCGGCCGCCCGGCGGATCCCGGCCAGGAGCTTCTCGACGGCCCGCAGTTCGTCGCGCCCCGCGCGGACGCCGAGCTGCTCCGAGTCGACCCACACCTCGTGGCCGTCCCCGAACAGGCCGGACCCACGGACGACGGAGACGATCTCCTCCGCATCGAGGAACCGGCCGAGGTTCTCCTCGTCCGACCAGGACTCCTCGAAGGAGCAGGTGATCGGGCCGAGCGCGACGAACATGGCTTCCCGGTGCTCACGCAGGATCGAGCCGAGGTCGAAGAACCTCGTCTCCATCTCCCGCTCCCCGGCGCGGACGACGGCGGTGGAGAGCAGGACGAGCAGAAACGTCGTCAGGCGGAAACGCATCAGGGTGACCTCCCGGGGCCACCCTGATGAACGTCTGCCAACCCTTGCTTGACGCGCGCAACCTGCAAATCGGGGTCTGACCCCTTTTTGCAGTTTTGCGATCAACTGGCGGTCGCGAGAACTCCTTCGAGCGCGGCGCGGAGGCGCTTCAGTCCCTCGTCGATCTCGTCCGCCGTCACGTTCAGCGCCGGCCGGAACCGGACGCTCTTCTCACCGCACGTCAGGATGATCAGGCCCGCGTCGAAGCAGGCCGTCACGTACCGGTCGCGAAGCTCCTTCGTCGGCAGGTCGAACGCCACGACGAGGCCCTGGCCCCGCGGGTTCGTGACGGTCCCCGTAAACTCCGCCGCAAGCTCCCCGACCCCGGTCAGGAACCGCTCCCCCATCTCCGCCGCATTTGCGACCAACCCCTCGTCCCGGATCACCTCGAGGATCCGCGTGGAGCGCACCATGTCCACGAGCCCGCCGCCCCACGTGGAGTTGATCCGGGACGACAGCTCGAAGACGTGGTCCTTCACCTCCTCGATCCGCCGGGAGCACAGGATGCCGCCCACCTGCACCTTCTTCGCGAAGCAGACGATGTCCGGCACCACGTCGAAGTGCTCGAACGCCCACATGCGGCCGGTCGCGCCGAGGCCGGTCTGGACCTCGTCGAAGATGAGCAGCGCCTCGCGTTCGTCGGCGATCCGGCGCAGCTCGCAAATGAACTCCGGCCGGAAGTGGTTGTCCCCGCCCTCGCACTGGATCGGCTCGATCAGGATGCCGGCGATCTCGTCCGGGTGGTCGGCGAACGCCTGCTCGATCTCCGCGATCGCGGTCGCCTCGGCGGCCTTCGTCTCCGCCAGGGACGCCTCGGTCAGAGGGAAGCTGAGCTTCGGGTTCGTGACGCGCGGCCAGTCGAACTTCGGGAAGTGCATGATCTTCACGGGGTCCGTGTTCGTCACGGACATCGTGTAGCCGCTCCGACCGTGGAACGCCTCGCGGAAGTGCAGGATCTTCGATCCGCCGCCCTCGACCCCGCGCTCCATGTTCTTGCGAACCTTCCAGTCGAACGCCGCCTTCATCGCGTTCTCGACGGCCAGCGCCCCGCCCTCGACGAAGAACAGGTGCGGCAACTCCTCCGGCATCGCGATCCGCGAGAACGCGTCGACGAAAGCCGCCATCTCGACGGTCTGCACGTCGGAGTTCGCCGGCTTGTGGACGGCCGCGCGACCGAGTTCGTAGAGGAAGTCCGGCTCGGTGAGCCGCGGGTGGTTGAAGCCGAGGGGGCTGGAGGCGAAGAAGGTGTAGAAGTCGAGGTAGGTCTTCCCCGTCTCGCCGTCGACGAGCCAGGAGCCCTTGCTCTTCTCCAGGTCCACGACCAGCCGGAACCCGTCCACCAGCATGTGCTTCGCGAGCGCGTCCCGGACGAGACCCGGGTCCATGTTTCCGTTCTTCACGACTTCCTCCTCCGCCCCTCCCCCGGAGGTCCGTCCGGGATCGGGATGCGCGGATCTTCTTTCGGGGTCGCGAGGACGATCGATGTGCGGGTCCGGCGCACCCCTTCCAGTGAGTTGATCTTGTCCAGTACCAGTTCCCGCAGCGCGCGCCGGTCGGGCACCTTCACCTTGATCAGGCAGGTGAAGTCCCCGGTGACGAAGTGGCATTCCTGCACGGCGGGGAGTTCTTCCATCAATGCGACGAAGGCGGGTTCGTGCCGGGGGCTCTCGATGAAGACGTCGACGAAGCCGGTGATGTCCACGCCGACCTTCGCGTCGTCGACCTCGACGGTGAACCCCAGGATGACGTCGTTGGTCACGAGCCGCCGAATCCGCTCGTTGACGGCCGCCGCCGAGAGGCCCACCCGCTCCCCGATCGTCGCCTGCGGGGTCCGGGCGTCCTTCTGGAGCAGTCTGAGAATCTGGCGGTCTTTGTCGTCCATGGCGACCTGTCTACGAACCTAATTCGGCGATCCTATCAAGACTCCGAACCTAATTCAGAGATCGGCCAGGTCAGCGCGGGTCCGCAGGAGCGCGGACTTGAAAGGAGATGCCGACATTCCCGGACCAGACGAGGTCGAGACCGTCAGCGTCGGTCCGCGGCCGGAGGAACCAGGGCCGATGCCCGGGCCGCTCGCGAACACCGGGAGGAAGGAACCCGGAGAGATTCTGAGGCCTGACACCGGTCCGCCGCCACTCCTGACGCAGCCGGATCCCGTAGAGCACGAGTTCCTTCTCGATGCGATACCGAACCACTCCGATCACCCCGTGCAGACTGTAACCAGGAAGCTCCCAGCCCAGGATCCTGTCGACCACGCCGTCCGCCTCCTTGTCGAGGAGAGGCGTGTACATGCCGTGGGCCGCCGCCATCAGGCGATCGTCTGCACCGAGAGCCGCCAGTCGGTTGAGGTGCCCGAACGAGCGCCGCGTCCGACGCCATGCATCGAGTACTTCTGCGGGAAGGAACCCCATTCCGGTCGCCTTGTCGACGGCGGCCAGGACCGGTCCATCCCGCACCTCGGCCGTCGTGCGAACGAGGAAGAGTGTCGAGGTCCCGTCGAGGAGAGCACGATACTCCCGCTGGGCCACAAGACCGTATCGGGCCACGACCGTACTGGCGCGCTGCACATCCTGCAGGTCCCGGGCCAGGCTGTCGGCGAGACGTTCCTCCTCGGCCACAGGCAGGTCACAATGGGCGGCGAAGAAGCGGAGCGCGCGGACCGCCGGACGCTCGTGTATGCAGACGCAGCACCGCGCGAGGTCCTCCGCGAAGCGCAGGTTCGCCAGCATCCGGTCCACGGCTTCCTTCGGGTCCCCGTGGAGTGCGAGGTGAATTGCCTCCCCCGCGCCGACGACGACGAGGTCCCGGATCCCGCGATCGCCCCAGGACCCGTAATCGAGAAGGGCATCACGAAGAGCCCGGGCCCTCCCGGAGCGGGACGTGCGGGCGCCGCGCAGGACGAGGTCGAGGGCGGGGCGGTACTCCGCCACCATCTCGGCGAGGTACTCAGGCTCTTCTCTCGCGGTCCGGAGCAGCACTTCGCTGAGGTATCGAAAGCGCAACCCATCCGACAGCAGTCCCTCCGATCCCGGCGAGAAACCACTGTCTACCAGTTCCTCGTTCACCCACTTCCGTGCCCGGCCGTACCAATCCGCCGCCGTCCCCTCCACTGCCGGCCCGACGATCGGCGGGCGCACCCACTCCCAGTCGTCCGGGTTTCCCCAGCGTTCGCAATCCCTCCGATACGCCGCCTCGAGCCGGGCCCGCTCGGCGGCGGGGACGCTGCGGACGACCAGCCAGCCGAGGAGCAGGACGACCGCGGTCGCAACGATCGAAAAGAAGATCGGGCGCCTCTTCACCATGCCGCGGATTCTACCTCCCCCCGGCTGTGATAGGCTTCCCGCGATGCGAGGTCTCCTGCTCTTCCTCCTGCTCGGCACCGCGGCCCTCGCCGCCCCGACGAGCCTCCACTACCAGCTCACCGGGCTCGATCTCGAGGAAGCGGCGACGTCCGCGTACGACCTGATCGTCACCGACTACGCGCTCGACGAGGGGCCGATGACGCCGGCGGAGGTCGAGGCCCTCAAGGCCAGCGGGACGCGGACCGTGCTCGCCTACATGTCCATCGGAGAAGCCGAGGTCTACCGCTGGTACTGGGATCCCGCCTGGAAGAAGACGCCGCCGGACTGGCTCGGCCCCGCGAACCCGAACTGGCCCGGGAGCTTCAAGGTCCGGTACTGGCACCCGGACTGGCGGGCGATCCTCATGGGGACCGAGGGCGCCGATGGCAGCTACCTCGACCGGATCCTCGCCCGCGGGTTCGACGGCGTCTACCTCGACATCGTCGACGCCTACGAGTTCTGGGGCACCGACGGCCGCGACATGGCCGACCTCGTGCTCGACATCGCCGCCTACGCCCGGGCGCGCCACCCCGGCTTCCTCGTCTACCCCCAGAACGCGCCCGAACTCGGCGAGTGGTACGCCGACTACCTGGACGGGGTCGACGGGATCGGCGCCGAGGACACCTGGTTCCTCGGCAACCGGAGGCGCACCCTCGCCTCGACGCGGCCGTGGGTCGCCTGGCTCGAGATGTTCCGCGACGCCGGCAAGACCGTCCTCGTCATCGACTACCCGAAGAGCCGGAAGAAGATCGACGGCGTCTACTCCCGCGCGGAGGCGCTGGGCTTCGTGCCCCTGGTCGCGCGCCGGAACCTCGATCGCCTCCCGACCCACGCCCGCCACATCCCCGACGCGGGGCCGACCGTGACCTCCCTCTCCCCCGCCGCCGACGCGACGGCGACCGGAGCGCCGACGTTCACC
>JBDLIY010000335.1:0-4882 GCA_039714635.1 Planctomycetota bacterium | reverse complement strand
TGCCAGGCGTTCTACCGGGCGCGGGGAGAGGTGATCTCCGTGGGAGAGGCCCTGGCCCGGATGGCGGCGTACTTCCGGGTTGTGTACAGAGAGGAGGTGGAGCTCAGAAAGAAACGGATCTCCTTGGCGAGGCGGGAGGTGATGGGCCGGGCCGGCGGGTTCTGCTCGGTTCCCGGGTGTACGCGGACCGCGGTGCACGACCATCACATCCGGTTTCGGTCACAGGGCGGGTCGGATGAGGTGGCCAATCGGACGGCATGCTGTGCGGCCCACCACCTGCGCTCCGTGCACCGCGGGGCCGTGCGGGTCTCCGGGCGGGCCGGAGAACGACTCGAGTGGGAGTTCGCGAACGGGGAGTCGTTCGTGACAACAGGGGAGGACGATATCGAGAGAACGAACTGAGACAACGACGGAGGCGGGATCGCGGGACTGCGACACCGCCTCCGAACGGCTCGGGGGAACCTGGCTCGGCCTACACCAGCGGGAACTTGCCCGTCAGCTCCAGCACTCCCGCCCGGACCTCGTCCTCCACCGCCGGGTCGCCGGCGTTCTGAAGGACCGCGAGGATGAACTTCGCCACGTCCTTCATCTGCTCGGGTCCCATGCCGCGGGCGGCGAGGATGTTCGTGCCGAACCGGACGCCGCTGGTGATCCAGGGCTTGCGCGTGTCGCCCGGAACGCCGTTGCGGTTGGCGATGATGCCGGCGCGCTCCAGGCACTCCGACGCCTGGCGGCCGTTCAGCTCCTTGCCGGTCGGGGCGAAGGTCAGGCCCTGGCCGCGCAGGTCCGAGAGGATCAGGTGGTTGTCCGTGCCGCCGGAGCAGAGGCGGAGGCCGCCCTCCATCAGGTAGGCGGCGAGAGCCGTCGCGTCGTCCTGCGTCAGCTTCATCCGCGCCTTGAAGTCGTCCGTCAGGGCGTAGCCGAGGACCCAGGCGATGCCGGCGATGTTGTTGAAGTGGGCGCCGCCCTGCAGGCCCGGGAAAACCGCCGTGCGGACCGCGCTGTGGATCTTTGCGTCGTTCGTGAGGATGATCGCGCCGCGGGGGCCGCCGAGCGTCTTGTGGGTCGTGAAGTTGACGACGTCCGCGCCGTGGTCGAGCGGGTTCTTCATCAGCCCCGCGGCCACGAGGCCCGCGTAGTGGGCCATGTCCACCATCAGGTAGGCCGGCTTGTCCAGCTTGTCGCAGATCGCGCGGACGCGGTCGTAGTCGTAGTCCCGCGGGTAGGCCGACGCGCCGACGAGGATCATGCGCGGCTGCATTTCCAGCGCCATGGCCTCCATCTGGTCGTAGTCGACGAAGCCGTCGTCGTTCACGCCGTAGTGGCGGAAGTCGAAGAAGCGGGCGGAGAAGTTCAGGAAGAGGCCGTGCGTCAGGTGGCCGCCGTCGCTGAGCCCGAGGGCGAGGACCTTGTCCGCCGGAGCCGCCTCGTAGTTCGGGGTCGGGTTCAGGTTGCCTTCCCGGTCGACGAGGAACTCCGAGATCCCGGCCTCGAGCAGCGCCATGTAGACGGCGACGTTCGCCGGGGCGCCCGAGAGCGCCTGGACGTTGGCGTAGCCGGCGTTGAACACCTTCTTCGCGCGCTCGCACGCGAGGTCCTCGACCACGCTGGCCGGGCCGGTGCCGGTGTAGTAGCGGCCGGTGAGGTCGAAGCCCTCCGCGTAGACGTCGGTCAGGCGGCTGGAGAGGATCGCCCTCACTTCCGGCCGCGCGACGTTCATCGAGGGGATCATCACGAGGTAGTTGCGCCACTGGGCCTCGTTCAGCGCCATCGCGCCGGCGAGTTCCGGATCGGACGCGCCGACCGACTGGATCACGCCCAGGTCGTC
This sequence comes from Planctomycetota bacterium, assembly GCA_039714635.1. Taxonomy (GTDB): domain Bacteria; phylum Planctomycetota; class JAJSAM01; order JAJSAM01; family JAJSAM01; genus JBDLIY01. Next base: position 3,054 of record JBDLIY010000335.1, on the reverse strand, counting down.
GATCGGCGGCTCGCTCCGGGCGCCGCTGCCGGCGATCAGCTCGCCGAGGACGCCGTCGGACACTTTCGCCTGGATTTCGAACGTCTTCGCGATGGCCGCCCGGGTTCGGGCCGACATCGCCTTGTCGGTCTCTTCCGGGGCCACGCGCTTCGCAAGGTTCTCGTGCAGTCCGTCCATGGGGTCACCTCGTTCCGACCGTTGTGAGCCGATTCGACGCTCGAATGCGGGTCTCTGTGGGCAGCTGAATCCAGACGGATCATGATAGGGACGCCGGATTGAGCGACCAATGGGTTTCGCGGCGCGGGATTCGGTGGCCGAAATCGCGTCGAGTGGTATTTTGCGCGGATTGACTCCTTTCCTGCAGCACCCACTCTGTTCCATGGCCAAGAAAACTGATTCCACCAATTCACTCTGCACGCTGTTCGAGAAGGACGGCCTGACCGCCGAGCTGTTCCGGGAGGGCGAAGGCTTCCGCGTCAGCTTCCCCGGCACGAAGCGGAAGGACCGCACGTTCGACACCCTTCCGAACCTTCTGTCCGGCCTTCACGGCGTCTTCCTCGAACTCCGCATGGGCGGAAAAGGCATCCAGGGCCTGGAAGGCCTGGCCCGTGTTTCCGACGACGCCCGCCAGGATGTTCTGGCCGCGTCGCGGAAGATCCACAACGCCCTCGAGAGCTGAGCGTCAGAGCCTGTCTCCGGCCGGCTTTGCCCGGTCCTGAACCGACGGTCCATCCCCGCCCGGCTTACGGAGATTCCCCGTCTGCGCTCCCGTCCGGCACGCGCGGAATCCTCGTCCGCGCTCCCGCCCGCTTTTCCCAAGTAGGACTTGGCGAGTCTCCATTATCATCAGTCTGAATCGCCGCACGCACTACCACTAGCATGGGAGCCGCCTGTCCGCGGTGCCGAGATCACCTCTCCCCGCGGGCCGGAGACAGGAGCAAGGAGACCTCATGTCGAGCCTCAAGGAAACCCTCTTGAAGAAGATCGAGGAGCACCGTCCGCGGACGGCGACTCTCCTCAAGGAGCACGGGGACAAAAAGGTCGGGGAACTCACGATCGCCCAGACCATCGGCGGCGCCCGCGGCGTCCGTTGCCTCGTGACCGACATCTCCTACCTCGACCCGGAGGAGGGGATCCGTTTCCGCGGGATGACGATCCCGGAGACCTTCGCGGCCCTTCCGAAGGCCGAAGGCAGCGAGTACCCGTCCGTGGAGTCGCACTGGTACCTCCTCCTCACGGGTGAAGTCCCGACCGCCGAGCAGGCCGCCGAAGTCGTCGCCGACTTCCAGAAGCGCTCCAAGGTCCCGGACTACGTCTACGAAGTCATGGACAACATGCACCCGGACACGCACCCGATGACCATGTTCTCGGCCGCGATCCTGGCGATGCAGGCCGAGTCCGAGTTCGTCCCGGCGTACAAGGCCGGCATGAGCAAGATGGACTACTGGGAGTCCACCTACGAGGACGCCACGAACCTGATGGCGAAGCTGGCGCCCATCGCGGCCTACATCTACCGGAAGAAGTACAAGGACTCGGTCATCGAGAGCGACCCGACCCTCGACCTGGGCGCGAACTTCGCCCACATGATGGGGATCGACAAGCCGTACGACGACGTGGCGCGGATGTACTTCATCCTCCACTCCGACCACGAGTCCGGCAACGTCTCGGCCCACACGATCCACCTCGTGGCGTCGGCCCTCTCGGACGTCTACTACGCCCTGTCCGCAGGGATGAACGGCCTCGCCGGTCCGCTGCACGGCCTGGCGAACGAGAACGTGCTGCGCTGGACGCAGGACTTCATGGAGAAGCTCGGCGGCCAGGAGCCGACCGAAGAGGTCATCAAGGCGGCCCTCTGGGACACGCTGAACTCCGGCCAGGTGGTTCCGGGCTACGGTCACGCCGTCCTGCGGAAGACCGACCCGCGCTACACCTCGCAGATGGAGTTCTGCGAGAAGAACCTGCCGGACTACCCGCTCTTCAAGGTCATCAACATGATCTACAAGGTCGCCCCGGGCGTCCTGAAGGAGCACGGCAAGGCCAAGAACCCGTGGCCGAACGTGGACGCGCAGTCCGGCGTGATCCAGTGGTACTACGGCATCACCGAGTACAGCTTCTACACGGTGCTGTTCGGCGTCGGCCGTGCCCTCGGCACGCTGGCGAACGTTGTCTGGGACCGCGCCCTCGGCTACCCGATCGAGCGGCCGAAGTCCCTGACCACGAAGATGCTGGAAGACGTCGCCGGCATCTAGCAGGACGATAGACACACGGAACGGGGCGGGCCTCACGGTCCGCCCCTTCTGATTCCCGGTAGGATGGGGTCGTGCGACCGATCCTGATCTCTCTCCTGGTCCTGCTGCTCTCCGTCCCCGCGGCCGGGGCCGGAGATTCCGAGCGGCTCTTACGGCTGTTCGGAGAGTACCTGGATCTCGCGAAGGACCAGCGCTGGCCGACGGTGAAACGCCGCCGCCGGGTCGTCGCTGAGATCGCCACCTTCTCCGTGGACGCGGTCCCCACCTTCCTCGGCGAGATCTACCGCAAGGACCAGTCCCAGGCGGTCCGCGTCCCGGCCATGCTCGCGGCCGGCCGTTGCGCCGGGCTGAAGGAACTGCAGTCCCTGCTGCGGACCGCCCTCGCCGACAAAAACGACGTCTACGTGATGCTCCTGCCAGACGCCCTCGCCGAGGTCCGGGACGATGTGAAGGACGAGTTCGGCCCCTGGCTGGCGAAGAAGTGCCTCGGGAGCACGAAGCCGGTCGTCCGCGCCGCCGTCGTGCGATCCCTCGGCCACGTCGGCACGAAGGCCGCGTCGGAGAAGATCGCGGGACTCCTCGCGAAGAAAAGAGACGAGCGCCTTCGGTACGAGTGCCTGATCGCGCTGGCCCGGATCGACCGGGCGGCCGCGGTCCCCCTCCTCACGCCGTTCCTTTCCGACCGATCACCCCACCTGCGGGAGGCGGCCGTCACGGCCCTGGCGCTCACCGGAGACGCCGCGGCGACGAACCTCGTCCTCTCGCGCGTGAAGGACCCCGATCCCCTCGTCCGGGAGGCGGTGGC
>JBDLIY010000334.1:0-4893 GCA_039714635.1 Planctomycetota bacterium | reverse complement strand
ATCCGCGCCGCAGGACGGAAGGCCGGTATTCGCGCCGCCGGAGGACGGACCGCCATCCGCGCCGCAGGACGGAGAGCCGGCGTCCGGGGTATCCGGGCGTTCGTTCCCGCGCGCGGCACGAAGCGGGCCTCGGCCCGCTTCGGCTCCGTTCGCTCCATCCGGAAACTGGGCATCCGGGCCGCCCGGGGGACGTTCTTCCTCGTCTCCCCGACGGGTGAGCTCGCCTCGGCCGTCCGCGGGCGCTACACACTGGACGACGGCAGCATCCTCGTGGTCTGAGTGATCGTCACGGACTACCGTCGTCCCGCCGCCCTCCTCGTGCCGTTCCTTCCGGGCTACGAACCCTTCGATCAGCCCCTCCGGAAACTGGCCGAGCGCGCGTCCCGCCACAACGGCGTGCTCCTCCTCGCCCGGGAACGGAAGCCCGCCGAGGAGTTCGTCGCCGGAACGGGGCGGCCCTCCAGCTTCCGGATCCGAACCGCGCCGTTCGACACGCCCTGGGTTCGCGACTGTGCGCCCCTGGCGGTCGCACGCCGGGGAGGATTCGACTGGGTCTTCCCGAAGGTAACCCTGCCGCCGGACCGGACGTTCGACGCCAGCCTGTTCGCCGCGCTGACCCGTCGCCGGGTGAGCACCTCCCCGATCTTCGCCGCCCAGGGCAACGTCGTCGCCGGGCCGCGGGGGCTCGTCCTGTCCTCCCGAACCGTCCTCCTGGAGAACGACGCGGGACCGGATTTCGACTTCCGGCCCGCCAAGCGCGCCCTCGGCATCCGCCGTTGGCTCTTCTTCCCGACGTTCGAGCGCGAGCTCACGGGCCACGCCGACGTGTATGTCCGGTTCCTCTCGCCCCGCCTGATCGCGGTGGCGGAGAGCAGGAGTGACGCCGGCGATCGACGGATCGCGGGTCGGATCGAGCGCGCTGTCCGACGCGAGCTCCCCGGCGTCGCGACGATCCGCCTGCCGCTCCGCTCGGAAGACGAAGCCTACGCCAGCCCCGTGAACTGGGTACAGATCGGCCACCGGCTCTTCGTTCCGCGCTACCCGCTGACCACGGCGCGGGACGTCCGCACGATCGGTGACCGGCTCGGCCGCGCCGGTTACGAGGTGGAGTTCATCCCGTGCGACACGCTCGCGCAGGGCGGCGCCCTGCACTGTCTCAGCGCGTCAATCTACGTCTGACCGCTGGTGACATGTCGCTGACAGGCACCGCCCGGTCAGCGTTCTGTCTCGCACGAGAGCCAGCCGTTGTGAAAAATGTGACGCCTGTCAGCGATGTTTCATCGCTGTGAAAAAGCGGTGCCTGTCAGCGTTGTTTCACCGTGAGCGGGAGCAGCAGGCCCGGGAGCAGCGCGAACAGGGGGAAGACCACGAAGGCCCCGGTGATCCCCAGCGCCACGAGGAACTCGCGGACCAGCGGGACGACGAGCACCAGGCCGGGGATCGCGAAGACGGTGACGATCAGCGCGGCCGTGCCCGGGCTCCGCTCCACGAACGGTAACGTCCACGCGGCGCCGATCAACGCGAACAGCAGCGGCACCTGGAACGCGAAGCTCGCGCCGGGCAGCAACGCCGCGGACGCGACGGCGAGGACGAGCCACACGAACAGCGCCCCGAGATGCGTCGCCGTGATGCCCGCCCGGCGGACCGTGAACCGCCCGACGAACCACGCGACCCCCACCATCACGGCGACGAACGCGCCATGCAGGAACGTGTCCAGGTCCGTCACGCGGACCGGGCCGGCCATCCGCGCCGTCAGCGTCGGCGTCAGGAGCTTCACGACCGCCCAGACGACGAAGGTCGTCGCCGAGATCGCGAGAAGATGCGTCAGCGCACCGCCGAGCACACCCCGGATCGTCGCGATCCGCTCCCGCCGGGCGACGAACAGAAGCCCCGCGAACAGGAGGACGGCGAACGCCGCGAGCGGCCAGGCGGCGCCGGCCGGGTAGACCACGAGCCAGCGCGTCAGGACGTCGAAGTAGACGACCTCCCCGCCCGGAGGAACGGTGAGCGTGGTGTCGCCGAAGGACGTCAGCATCTCGACGAGGTGCCGGCCATGGTGACCGAGGCTCGCCTTCGACAGGTTCTCCGGCGTGTCGGCGGCGGTGTGGTACGGGCCCGCGCCCTCGAGGAACGCGAAGTTCAGGCCGCGGACGCCGGCCAGGTCGAACACCGTGAAGTCGGTGTCGTTCGGCATCCGCCGGTAGACGTCCGCCATGATCGAGTTGGCGGCGGGACGGGACGCGTCGGCGTAGCGCGAGATCAGCCACTCGTTCGGCGTCGACGTCTGGAACATCAGCGACCGGCCGGAGGTCCCCCGCGCCTCGAAGTTGAGGACGAGGCCGACCTCACGGGCCAGCGGGTGGTTCGTCACGAACGCCCGGGCGCCGAGGAGGCCGGCCTCCTCGCCGTCCGTGAAGAGGAAGAGGACGTCGTTCCGCAGGGGTTCGCGAAGGGAGAGAACGCGGGCCGCCTCCAGCATGCAGCCGACCGCCGCCGCGTCGTCGGCCGCCCCCGGCCCCATCGGAACCGAGTCATGGTGCGCGACGACGGCGATGATCCCCGTGCTCTCCGTGCCGGGGCGGTAGGCGAGGACGTTGCGGAGCGGGATCGAATCCGGCGGCGCGGTCTTCGCGTCCTGGAACTCCGGGACGTAGCCCCACTCGGACAGCCGGTCGGCGAGGTAGCGGGCGACGCGCCCGTTCTCCTCCGAGCCGACGGGGTGGGGCGCCGTGGCGATCGCCTCGACGTGGCGGAACGCGCGGTGGACCGAGAACCCGTCCTCCGGAACGTCCTCGGGTCCGGGGGCGGGAGGAGCCGTCAGGAGCAGCGCGCCGAGGGAGACGGCGATCACGAGGATCCACGCGCCCGCCCGCTTCGCCATCCGTCAGTCCTCGGCCGGGACGACGGCCCAGAAGATGATGTAGGCGATCAGCCCCGGGAAGAATCCGGTGAGGAACGTCAGGAGAGCCACGACCAGGCGCACGGCGCTCACGTCGTGGTCGAAGGTCTTGGCGATGCCGCCGCAGACACCTCCCAGGAGCTTCTCCCGGTTGCTCCGGCGCAACGGCCGCGACCCGAAGGAGCCCGAGGGAGTCGACGGCGGACGGTTCCCCTGCGCGAGGCACCCCTTGCACCAGATCGCGCCCTCCACGTCGACCCGGCAGACGTCACAGACGAAGCGGCCACAGGCGACGCACGCCCCGACCGCCGGTTCCCCCACGTGTACGTAGCACTCCATCAGTGAGCCTCCAGCCAGTTCCGGCCTTCTCCCATGTCGACGACGACGGGCACGTCGAGCGCGATCGCGCCCTCCATCCCCTCGGTGAGGATCCGCCTCACTTCCTCGTTCTCCTCGTCCGGCACCTCCAGGACCAGTTCGTCGTGGACCTGGACGATCATGCGGGACGCGAGCCCCGCCCGCCGGAGCCGCCGATCGACCTCGATCATCGCCACCTTGATGAGGTCGGCCGCCGTGCCCTGGATCGGCGTGTTGATCGCGACGTTCTCCGCGTTCACCTGGACCTGCCGGTTGGACGACAGGATCTCCTCCTGGATGTACCGGCGGCGCCCGAGGAGAGTCTGCACGTATCCCTCCTCCCGCGCCATTCTCTTGCACTCGTCCTGGAACGCGGCGACGCCGGGGTAGGTCTCGAAGTACGCCTCGATGAACGACTTCGCCTCGGACATCGAGATCCCCGTCTGCATCGACAGCCGCCGCGACCCCATCCCGTAGATGATCCCGAAGTTGATCGCCTTCGCGCGGCTCCGCATCTCCCGGGTCACGAGGTCACCACTCATTGCGAAGATGCGCGCCGCGGTTTCGGTGTGGATGTCCTTTCCTTCGCGAAAGGCCCGGATCAGCGTCTCGTCCCCGGAGAGGTGGGCCAGCACGCGCAGCTCGATCTGCGAGTAGTCCGCGGAGATCAGCTTCGAACCCTCCGGCGCGACGAACGCGGTACGGATCTTCCGCCCCGTCTCCGTCCGGATCGGGATGTTCTGGAGGTTCGGGTCCGAGGCCGAGAGCCGGCCCGTGATCGCCACCGTCTGGTGGTACGAGGCGTGGATGCGCTTCGTATCAGGGTTGACGAGCGCCGGCAGCGCGTCGACGTAGGTGCCCTTCAGCTTCACGAACTCGCGGTACGCGAAGATCTTCCTGATGATCTCGTGGTCCTCGAAGAACGAGAGGGTCTGCTGGTCCGTCGAGTACTGCCCGGTCTTCGTCTTCTTCGGCTTCCGCTTCGAGCCCCGGTGGATCTCCAGCTTCTCGAAGAGGACCTCGCCCAGCTGCGCCGGCGAGTTGACGTTGAACTCCGCCCCGGCATCGTCCTGGATCTCCTTCTCCAGGCGCTCGATCTCGACTCCCATCTTTCCGGACATCTTCGCCAGGACGTCGACGTCGACGAGGACGCCCTTTCTCTCCATCGAGGCGAGGACCGGGATGAGCGGCACCTCCACGTCGTCGAAGAGCGACGCGAACCCGCGCTCGTCGATCCTCGGCTCGAAGAGGTCGTAGAGCCGCCAGGTGACCTCCGCGTCCTCGCAGGCGTACTCGGCCACGACGTCGACGGGCACGTCGGCCATCGTGATCTCGTCCTTCCCCTTCCCGATCAGGTCGGACGTGGGGATCTTCCGGACGCCGAGGTGGACGAGGGCGAGCGTGTCGAGGTTGTGCTGGCGACTCGACGGATCGAGCAGGAACGAGGCGACCATCGTGTCGAAGGCCACGCCCGAAAGAACGACGCCGGCGCGGGCCATGACCTTGAGGTCGTACTTGATGTTCTGCCCGACCTTGCCGAGCGTCGCGTCTTCGAGGACGGGGCGCAGGCGGTCGAGGATCTCCGCCGTCGGCAGGTACGGCTCCGGGAGGTTCACCGGGACGTACCAGGCACAGCC
>JBDLIY010000333.1:0-4908 GCA_039714635.1 Planctomycetota bacterium | reverse complement strand
GGAGACGCCGTCCCGCGTCCCGAGGGACTTCCGGACCGCGGCGAGCCGCCCGAGGATGGCGTTCTCCAGATCGACGCCGCGTTCGGGCACCCCCGTGAGCCCGGCGAGCTTCCGGACGAGCGCCCGCACGTCGTCCGTCGTGTCGACGGTCACCCGCACGATCCGGACCCGGGTGGACAGCGGCGCCAGCGTCTCTTCCTGCACGTGGCTGCCGACGAGCACGAGGTCCGGGTCGAGGGCGAGGACGCGCTCCGCGCTCGTACCGACCGCGTCCCCCAGCGCCGGGAGCGCCGTCACTTCCGGCGGATGATCGCACCACTTCGATCGGGCGATCACGCGGTCGCCGACGCCCAGGGCGAAGAGGATCTCCGTGGCGGCGGGATAGAGAGAGACGATCCGCCGCGCGTCCGGAGAAGCGGGCGCGTCGGCTCGGCCGCAGGCGGCCAGCAGGAATGCCCCGAGGAGGACGACCTCGATCCTCCAACGGGGGGTCTTCGCTTCGCGAATCAAAACGACCCCTGACCGGAGATCTCGGAATGGGAGTCGGGGGTCGGAATCGCCAGAGTCCTGATCCACGAGACCTTCGGCTGGTCGGGCATCGGGCAGGTCTTCTGGCTCTCGGATCGTCCTACTCGCCGCCCCTTCCCGGGATCACGCGCTCGGCGTGGTTCCCAGTGGGCTTGCGCGGCTTTCGTCCCCGATCACAGCGGCGGGTCCGCGGTGGATTTGCACCACCTTCCCTCGGGCTCCGGAATGGAGGCCTCGATGCCACAGATACAATTCGTGTGAAAGAACGTTCCGGGATCCTAGCGGATACCCTCCCGGCGCGCGCCCGAAATCCTCCCCCGCCTTGACACCCGCTTCCCGCGGTGGTGTCCTCCGTGCATGAACGAAGCCGCCGTCGACGCCCTGGCCGCCGCCGAGCGCGTCCTCGTCGTCACCGGCGCGGGCGTCTCCGCCGAATCCGGCATCCCGACCTTCCGCGGCGCGGGCGGACTCTGGGAGGGTTTCCGCGCGGAGGAACTCGCCACTCCCGGCGCGTTCGCCGCCGACCCGAACCGCGTCTGGCGCTGGTACCGCTGGCGCCGCGGCGTCTGCCTCGACGCGGAACCGAACCCCGCGCACGTGGCGATCGCCGCGATGGATGCCGCGTACCCGGAGTTCCTCCTCGCGACGCAGAACGTCGACGGCCTGCATCCCCGCGCCGGGAGCCGCCGCACCGTGGAGCTGCACGGGAACATCCACCGCTCCCGCTGCACGGAGTGCGAGGTCGTCTCCGACCTGCCCGACGACCCCGGCGAGCCGGACGATCCCCTTCCCGAGTGCGGCGAGTGCGGCGGGCTGCTCCGCCCGCACATCGTCTGGTTCGGGGAGAGCTACCAGCCGGGCATCCTGGAGACGGCGCTGGCCACCGCCGAGCACGCCGAGGTCGTGATCGTCGCGGGCACGAGCGCGCGCGTGTGGCCGCCCATCGCGATCGCCCTGCACGCGAAGTCCCGCGGCGCGACGATGATCGACGTGAACCCGGACGTCACCGAGGTCTCGGCGCAGGCGGACGCGCATCTCGCGGGCCCCGCCGGGGAGATGCTGCCCGCGCTCTGGGCCGAGGTCGTGGCTCGCCGCGCGTGAATTGCGCCGGGAATCGCGCTGGGAATCGAAGTGGGAATCGAAGTGGGAATCGAGCGGGGGCCCGTCCGGACCCCCGCTCCCAGGTCAGGCCCCCGGCCGGGTGAGACTCAGCCGAGGAAGAAGATCGCCGCGACGCCGCACATCGCCACGCCGACGATCGCCGCGCACGTGATGAGGACGCGGGTCATCGAGCGGTTCGTGTGCTCCACCAGTCGCGAGAGCTGCTCCGACTGCTGCTCCTGGGACTGCTGGTAGGCGGCGAGGCTCTCCTGCTGCGCGTTGTGGAACATGTTGAGCGAGCGCTTCTGCGCGGTCTGGAACGACTCCAGCACCTCGCCCTGACGCTTCTCGGTCTTCTCCATGAACTCCAGCTGGTTGCCGGTCGTCTCGGAGAGCAGCCGGGAGATCGTCTTCAGCTGATTCGACTGCTGCTCCTGGGAGGCCGGGATGCTCTCGAGGATCGCGGGCAGCGTGCTGAACTGCTCCATGATCTCCCCGGAGCGCCGGTTCGACATGTCCAGCTGTTTCGAGATCGTGTTCAGAAACTCGATCTGGGCCCGGTTCGTCTCCGGAATGGCGTCGAGGACGGCCGGCAGGCCCTCGATGGACTCGTTCAGCGTCTGGTTGCGCTCGTTGCCCGTCTCGAGCTTCTCCCCGATGTTCTTCAGCAGGCCGGACAGGTCGTCGAAGCCCTCGGAGATCTTCTGGGCGGTCTCTTCCTTCTTCGAGATCTTCCGCTCGGGCACGACGGCCGGAGCGTTCTCGACCTCCACCCCGGCGCCTCCGCCGGACTCGCCGTCGTGGGGCGGCGGCCCGCTCCGGCGGAAGAGGATCTCGGTGATGGACGGCCGGTCCGCCGGGTCGGCGGAGCCCGCATCCGTCGCCACGGCCGTCTCGGCCGCGGGCTCCAACGACTCCTCGTTCTTGCCCAGGGACAGAATCCGCTTGATGAAGGACGGCTTGGACATGGCTTTTCGCATTCCCTCCCCAGAACAGAGGCTGAACGACGTTTGCTCGATGAGCCCACGCAGGGCCCCAGGTCCGACCCCCGCAGCCAGCATACTCATCCGCCAGTCCCTGTAAAGTGAGAAAGCACTAAAGACAGGGTAAGAAAGCGGTTCCGTGCCCAGATGTTGGGGTATTCGGGAATCGAAAAGGGCCGGCTCCCGGAAACGGAAACCGGCCCTCGAACGGGCGACGCAAAACGGCCTGGAACCTCTCAGTAGGAACGCGACCAGACCGGCCGCAGGGACGCCTTCTCCCCGCAGACGACGCACGTGCCGTCGACGCCCTCCCCCTCCTCGGGAATGACCCGGATCGTGGCGGTCGTCTCCTTCTTCACCTTCGCCTCGCAGGCCTCGCTGCCGCACCAGTCGGCGCGGACGAACCCGAGGTCGCCGTTGAGCCGCTCCGTCATCTCGCCGTAGTCGGAGATGTTGTAGGTCTCCGACTCCATGCGCGCCTTCGCGGCGTCGAAGAGCGACTTCTGGAGGTCCGTGAGGATCGCGGGGATCATCCCCGGCAGCGCGTCGATCGCGACGCTCTCCTTGCCGGCCTTCCCGGTGTCGCGGCGGACGAGCACCGCGGTGCCCGCCTCGATGTCCCGCGGCCCGAGCTCGATCCGCACCGGCACGCCCTTCTTCTCCCACTCGAAGAACTTCGCGCCCGGCTTCAGGTGCTCGCGATCATCGGCCTTCGCGCGGATCCCCGCCGCGATGAGCGCGTCCCGGATCGCGACCGCCTTGCCGACCACCTCGGCCCGGTCGTCGTCGCTCCGGTAGATCGGCACGATGACGGCCTGGATCGGCGCGACCTTCGGCGGCACGACGAGCCCCTCGTCGTCCGAGTGGGACATGATGAGCCCGCCGATGAGCCGGGTGGAGACGCCCCAGGACGTACTCCAGGCGTGCTCGCGCTGCCCGGACCGGCCCTGGAACTGCATGTCGTAGGCCTTCGCGAAGTTCTGCCCGAGGAAGTGCGAGGTCCCCGCCTGCAGCGCGCGGCGGTCCTGCATCATCGCCTCGATGGCCCAGGTGTCTTCCGCTCCCGCGAACCGCTCGGCCGCGGACTTCTTCCCGGAAAGCACCGGCATCGCGAGCCAGTCCTCGGCCAGCGCCCGGTAGCACTCGAGCATGCGGAGGACTTCCTCCTTCGCCTCTTCGGCCGTCTCGTGCGCGGTGTGGCCTTCCTGCCAGAAGAACTCGGTCGTACGCAGGAACAGCCGCGTCCGCATCTCCCAGCGCACGACGTTCGCCCACTGGTTGATGAGGATCGGCAGGTCCCGCCAGGAGTTCATCCACTTCGCGTAGGTGGAGCAGATGATCGCTTCGGAGGTCGGCCGGACGTAGAGCGGTTCCTCGAGCTTCTTCCCCCCGCCGTGCGTCACGACGGCGCACTCCGGCGAGAAGCCCTCGACGTGCTCCGCCTCCTTCGTCAGGAGCGATTCGGGGATGAAGAGCGGGAAGCAGGCGTTCTCGTGGCCCGTCGCCTTGATCATGTCGTCGAGAGCCCGCTGAATCGCCTCCCAGATGGCGAAGCCGTACGGCTTGATGATCATGCAGCCCTTGACGGGCGCGTGTTCGGCCAGGCCGGCCTCGCGGATGACGTCGGTGTACCAGCGCGAGTAGTCCTCGCCGCGCTTCGTGATGCCTTTGGCCATGGAGTCCTGCTCTTTCATCAGGAACGGCGGGAAGTCGGGGGAAACGGGGATCCTAGGGACCGTCTGAAACCGCCGCCAGCAATTTCAGTCAACCGGCGGCGGCCGCCGGAGTTCGATACCCGGACGCGAGGTGTTCTCAGCGAAAGGGCGTCAGCCCAGGGGTTCCAGCGAGGCGATCTCCGTGGCGGGGACGTCGACGATGTCGCCGGACGGCGTAGGCAGCGGGATGAACCCGGCGCCGTCGCCGAGGGCGAGGTCGAGCCACCGCTCGTGGAGGTGCTGGTAGTCCCGGGAGGACATTCGGATCTCCATGACGCAACCGTCGGCGTGCGTGACCCGGACGGTGACGCGGGACATGGCGGACCTCCTCTCGGGGCCATTTTACCCCGCCCGGGCGGGCGGAACTACCGCGCGTTCCAGTCGGCGCCGTAGACGTACCCGTCGGAGTTCACGTACAGCACACGGTTCCTCGATCGGCCATGCGACTCCGGCGACCAGTACGACGTCTGGCGGTGGTCGAAGGCGGTGTCGGGGTTCCTCCCGTCCGGGGGCATCGCATCCCACGCCCCGCCGGAACCCCCACTCGACGCCCACACCATGACATGGCCGCCCCGTCCGTC
>JBDLIY010000332.1:0-4918 GCA_039714635.1 Planctomycetota bacterium | reverse complement strand
GAGCGATCGCGTCGTCGAGCGTCCTCGGGGCCGTCTTCTCCGCCGTCTTCTCGGGGACCGCCAGCGGCTTCGCCGTCCCGGACTCCGAGCAAGCCGGGCACAAGACCGCGGCGGCGAGTACGATCAGGGCCAGTCGCAGGGCAGTGCTCATTTCGCCTCCATGAAACGCATACTCATTCTCAATCAACCAATCGGAACCCGCGGTTCCAAGGATTGGGTCGGAGGAAATCCGGACTCATGACACCGTTTTCTCTGACGGCGTGGATTCTCCTCCTCGCCGCGGCCCCCGTTTCCCAGCCCGCCGAGTGGAAGGTCGGCCCCGCGCAGAGCGGCGGCCGCGGGCGCGTCCTCTTCGCCCCGTCGCCGATGCTGAAGCTCCTCACGGACGACCCCGACGCGGTCCCCGAGCTCTACGACGTCGTGAAGCCGGACGAGAAGGACCGCGTCGCCCACGAATCCCTCGCGAACGGCTGGGCGTACACGGTCGTCCAGCGCCGCAACGCCGGCTGTCTCCTCGTGGAGGGCCGCGGCCTCGCCGGGTTCTACGTCAACGGCGAGCCCTTTCCCGGCGACCCGTACCGCTCCGGGATCCTGCGCGTCCCGATCCCCCTTCGCGAGGGAGAGAACCGCGTCCTCGTCCGCGCGACCCGCGGCTCGTTCACCTTCCGCCTCCTCCCGGCCGAGGGCCCCGCGTCGCTTTCCCCCCACGACCCGACGCTGCCCGATCTCCGCGAGGGCTTCCTCCTCAGCGGGATGCGCGGCGCGGTGATCGTGCTCAACCACACCGGGGAGACGATCCGGATGGCGCGCCTCGTCGTCGGCGACGACACCGTCTTCGCGATGGGCACGGCGACGGTGCGCCACCTGCTGCCCCACGGGATGGAGAAGACCGCGTTCCGCCTCCGGCAGAAGCGCGCGCCGAAGCCGGGCGAACTGGACGAGAAGGGCCGCTACCTCCTGCCGGTCGAACTCCGGATCGGCAGCCACGTTCACGCGCTCGAGTACCCGATGAGCCTGCGGAAGGGCGCGGACGCGTACCGGGAGACGCGCCTCTCCCCCATCGACGACTCGGTCCAGATCCACGCGGTCCGGCCGCCGGCGAAGATCGAGAAGGGGAAGACCTACGCCCTCTTCCTCTCTCTGCACGGCGCGAGCGTTCGCGCGTGGAACCAGGCGAACGCCTACGCCCCGAAGCGCGACGCATTCGTCGTCGCCCCGACGAACCGCCGCCCGTACGGCTTCGACTGGCAGGACTGGGGCCGGGCCGACGCCATCGAAGCGCTCGACTACGCGCTGGCGAACCTGCCCGTCGACCCGACACGCGTCTACCTCACCGGCCACTCGATGGGCGGCCACGGGACCTGGTACGTGGGCGCGCTGCACGCCGGCCGCTTCGCGGCGATCGCGCCCTCGGCGGGCTGGTCGTCGTTCTTCCACTACGGCGGCGGCCTGACGCGCGACCTCGGGGACGCGGCGGCGCTCGACGCCTTCGAGGCGACGCAGACGGAGAGCGACACGGAGGCGTTTCTCACGAACCTGACGCGCACGCCGATCTACGTCCTCCACGGCGAGAAGGACGACAACGTCCCGGTCTCCGAGGCGAAGCGGATGCTGAAGGCGCTGTCCGGCTTCCACCGGGAGCACGTCTACCACGAGCAGCCCGGCGCGGGCCACTGGTGGGGCGACGAGTGCGTGGACTGGATCCCGCTCTTCGAGTTCTGCCGGAAGCACCGGCGCGTGGAGCATCCGCTGGAGTTCACGTTCTCGACGTTCAATCCCGCCGTGGCCTCGAAGTACGCCTGGGTCACGATCTTCTCCCAGCTCGAATCCGGGAAGCTCTCCACCGTGAAGGTGGCGGCCGACCCGCGGGAGGCGACCGTCGACATCACGACGGAGAACGTGGCGCTCCTCGACGTCGACTTCTCCGGCGTGGTGCCCGCGCGGACCGTGACGGTGACGATCGACGGACAGGAGATGGAGCTTCTCTCCCGCGAGCCCTGCCGCTTCCGGATCGCGCCGAACCGCGCCTGGGGAGTCGGGACCTCGAAGGCGGACGCCGCCGGCAAGAACCCGATCCGCGCCGGGCCGTTCAAGCGCGCGTTCGGGAAGCACATGGTCTGGGTCTACGGCACGGGCGGGACGGACGCGATGCGCGCCGCGACGCTGGCGCGGGTGCGCGCCGACGCCTACGCCTGGTGGTACCGGGGGAACGGCCGCGTCCGCATCCTGGCCGACACCGCGTTCGACGCCGCGGCGTACGCCGGACGCAACGTCGTCCTCTACGGCAACGCCGACACGAACCGCGCGTTCTCCATCCTCGACCCGGCCTGCCCCGTCACGGCGAAGGCGAAGCAGATCCGCGTCGGCAGGGCGACGTTCAAGGGCGACCTGGGCACCTGCTTCGTCTTCCCCGGCAACGGCGGGGCCCTCGTGGGCGTCGTCGGCGCAACGTCCGGCGTGGCGATGCGGAGGATGTTCTCCACGCGCCACTTCGTCTCCGGCGTGGCGATCCCGGACTGGGTCGTCTTCGACGGCTCGACGCTCGAACAGGGCATGGACGGCGTGAAGGCCTCCGGCTACTTCTCCCGGAACTGGGCGCTGCAGTGACGACCCGCCGGTCGAGCACGCCACGGAGACGCGCGGATCGGTAGAATGACCGCTCCCGCTACGGAGGACACCATGCTCGCCGACACCTATCCGCTCTACGTCGCCAACCGGCCCGAGACGCCGAACGCCGACCTCGAGGTCACCGACAAGTACTCGGGTGAGGTCGTCACCCGCGTGGCGAAGGCCGACGAAGCCACCATCGACCGCGCGATCGGCGCGGCGGCCGCCGCCGCGGAGCCGATGCGTAAACTCGGCGCCTGGGAACGGCAGGCGGTGCTCTACCACTGCGTCCGCCGATTCGAGGAGCGGTCCGACGAGCTGGCGATGGCGCTGTGCTACGAAGCGGGCAAACCGATCCGCGACGCCCGGGGCGAGGTCACGCGCCTCGTCGACACGTTCCGCGTCGCGGCGGAGGAGTCCGTCCGCATGACGGGCGAGGTGATGCCGCTCGACATCTCGGCGCGCGCCGCCGGCTACACCGGGATGTGGAAGCGCGTCCCGATCGGCCCGGTCTCGCTGATCGCGCCGTTCAACTTCCCGCTGAACCTCGTGGCGCACAAGGTGGCGCCGGCGCTGGCCGTCGGCTGCCCCTTCGTGGTGAAGCCGTCCAGCCGCACGCCCGTCGGCGCCCTCATCATCGGCGAGATCCTCGCGGAGACGGACCTGCCGGAAGGCGCCTTCTCGGTCCTGCCCTGCTCACGGGAGGGCGCGCGGCTCTTCACAGAGGACGACCGGCTGAAGCTGCTCTCGTTCACGGGCTCCCCCGCCGCGGGCTGGGACCTGAAGGCGCGGGCCGGGAAGAAGAAGGTCCAGCTGGAACTCGGCGGGAACGCGGCCTGCGTCGTGGACGCGGACACCGACCTCGACGACGCCGTCGCGCGGATCTGCTTCGGCGCGTTCTACCAGTCCGGCCAGAGCTGCATCGGCGTCCAGCGGATCCTGGTCCACGAGGACGTCTACGACGAGCTGAAATCGAAGCTGGTCGCCGCCGCCGAAGCGCTGCCAATGGGCGATCCGAAGGAGGAGGAGACCTTCATCGGCCCGATGATCTCGGAGTCCGAGGCCGAGCGCCTGGAGGGCTGGATCGAGTCCGCCGCCGCGCGCGGAGCGACGGTCCTCTGCGGTGGCCGGCGCGAGGGTCCCATGCTCGAGGCGACGTTGCTGGAAGACGTCCCCGTGGACGAGCCCCTCGTGGCGAAGGAGGCGTTCGGCCCGGTGGCGGTCCTCTCCTCCTGGCGCGACTTCGACCAGGTCCTGGCGCAGGTGAACGACAGCGCCTACGGCCTGCAGGCGGGCGTTTTCACGCGCGACCTGCACCGCGCGCAGCGGGCCTGGGACGAACTGGAGGTCGGCGGCGTCGTCATCGGCGACGTCCCGTCCTGGCGCGTGGACCACATGCCCTACGGCGGCGTGAAGGACTCGGGCCTCGGGCGCGAGGGGATCAAGTTCTCGATGGAGGAGATGACGGAGATCCGCCTGCTGGTGACGCGGCATGGTACTCATAGACACTGACCCGCGCAAACCCCTGAAACCAAGCAGGTTGCCGCCGCCGGGTGCGGATTCGGAATCCGCAACTCCCGGGCTCCGTCAGGCCTTCTCGATCACCGCGACGTACTGCCCCGCCGTCTCGCCGTCGATGTGCCGCGCGACGCGCCACCCGGTGCCGTCGAGGATCCCGTCCATCTCCTCCTTCGAGACGAAAAGGTAGTCGAAGTACGGCGTCTTCCTCATCTGGTAGCGAATGCGGATCCGGATCTGCCCGCCCATCCGGCCGCGCCGCCGGTTGCGTTCGTGGCAGGCCGTGTGGTGCGGCGCGTCCGTGGCGTACGGGTCCATCGACGCGGCGAGGATGCGACCGCGGACCGACGTCATCCCGCGAAGCCGGCGCAGCCTCGCCCTCGCCCGGCGCACTCCCCCCATCAGGCCGAAGTTGTTCCCGAACATGACGACGGTGTCGAAGACGCCGAGCCGGCGGCGACTGGCCTGTTCGAAGGGGAGCAGGACGGCGCCGGCGAATCCCCTCGCGTGACTGAGCTCGACGGCCCCCGGGGAGTTGTCGATGCCGACGACCTCGTGCCCGCGCCCCGCCAGGTAGAGCCCGACGCGCCCGCCGCCGCTTCCCACGTCGAGGACCCGCCCCCGCGCGAGCCGGATCGCCCGCTTCTCGAACTCCGGCCAGTAGCGGAACTCCGCCAGGTAGATCTGCGGCCCCGAGGAGAGGCCGATGAACCCGTCGTCCCGCTCCACGATTTCGAAGCCCCCGTTCCCCAGGTGCCAGTCCAGCATCGCCCGGCCGTAGGCGTCCTGTTCC
>JBDLIY010000331.1:0-4941 GCA_039714635.1 Planctomycetota bacterium | reverse complement strand
CCGAGGTTCCGGGAGAGGTTCCGGATCAGCCCGTCCAGTTCCGCCGAGGTGATCGGGTCGAGTCCGGCCGACGGCTCGTCGAGGAAGATGACCGCCGGGTCGAGCGCCATCGCCCGTGCGATCGCGGCCCGCTTCACCATCCCTCCGCTGATCTCGGCGGGGTGGTGGTTCTCGAAGCCGGAGAGGCCGACGAGCGACAGTTTCATCGTGGCGATCAGGTCCATCGCGTCCCCGGGAAGGTCCGTGAACTCCTCCAGCGGCAGCCGGACGTTTTCACGGAGGTTCATGGATCCGAAGAGCGCGCCGGCCTGGTACATCACTCCGATGCCCCGGAGGATCGAGTTGCGCTCCTCGCCCTCCGCGGAGCCGATGTCGCGACCCTCGATCAGGATCCGGCCGCCGGCGGGGCGGTAGAGCCCGATCATGTGCTTGAGGACCGTGCTTTTCCCCGACCCCGAGCCTCCCAGGATCACGAGGATCTCGCCGCGCTTCACCTCGAAATCGATGGAGTCCACCACCACGTGGTCGCCGTAGGAGGCCGTGAACTCCTCGACCCGGATGATGACGTCACCGTTCCCGCTCATTGCAGCCCCAGCGCGAACAGCACGACGACGATGATGCCGTCCACGAGGATCACCACGACGATGGAGCTGACGACCGCCCGTGTCGCCGAGATGCCGACGCTCATCGCGCCCTTGCCCGTCTGCAGGCCGCGGAGGCAGCCGGTCGCGGCGATCAGGAGCCCGAAGAGCACCCCCTTGATCAGGCAGAGGGAGAGGTCGAACACCTTCACCGACTCGGTCACCTTCTGCACGTAGGTCACGAACGGATAGTCGTAGGCCATGATGACCGCGGCCGATCCCGCGAGCGCCAGGAGGACCATGAAGAGCGTCAGCAGCGGCGTGGCGATCATCGCGGCGATCACGCGCGGCACGACGAGGAACCGCATGGGCTTCAGGCCCATCGTGGTGAGGGCGTCCACCTCCTCGTTCACCTTCATCGTGCCGATCTCGGCGGCGAAGGCGGACCCGGATCGGCCGGCGAGGATGATCGCGGTCATGATGGGGCCGAGTTCGCGGAACGTGGCGTAGGCCACCCCGCTCGCGGTCATGAGTTCCGCTCCGAACTGCAGCAGGAACGCCACGAACGAGAACGCGAGGATGAGGCCGAAGAGCAGCCCGATGACACAGATGACGGGTACCGAATCGACCCCGACCTGCTCGAGGATCCGCATCACGTCCCGCCACCGGACCCGGCCGGGGCGGAGGCACGCGCCGAGGAGTTCGACCGTCGCCTCGCCGATGAACGCGACCTGGAACCGGAAGTCCACCAGCGCGTCGACCACGCGCTTTCCGATCTGGGAGATCGGGTTCAGGTCGCGGCGGGGGGAGGACGTCGCGTCGAACCGCGTCGCGGGGAAGAGGTCGAGGACTCCGCGGAGGTCGTCGGCCAGGCCGGTGAGCTCGAATTCCTTGCCGGCTTTCCGCTGCCGCCGTTGGAGTTCGACGAGCAGGCCGGCGCCCACGCCGTCGAGGTAAGTCAGGTCGGTTGCGTCCACGACGAGACGATCGGGCGGTCCCTTCGCCGCGTCGAGGACGTCGGGCCAGACGCCGCCCGTGGTCGTGGAGTCGAGGCGGCCGGACAGGCACACGACGAGACCGTCCGCTTCCCGGTCGTCGATCTCGAAGCTGGCCCCGCCATCCATGGGCGGAGATCCTACCCGGTTCACCGGTTCACACCCACGGGCTACTCGAATCGGAGGGTCGCCTCGTGGGAGTCGGCGGCGGGGACGACGAGCTTTGCGGTCAGCGTTCGCGCCTCGCCGTCCTTCTCGAGCTTGAACGTCCAGGTGTACTCGCCGGGGAGGAGTCGGACGCTGGCCTTCTCGGGAACGCGGGACACGAGCGGCCAGACGTTGACCGGGCCGCTGTAGCCGGTGACCCGCTCGTCTTCGTCCACGTCGAGGGAGAGCCGCAGCTCGCAGGGAACGAGGCGGTCCGGCCACACCAGCTCGACAGATTCCACATCACCCCGCTTCTCCGGCGCGAGGACGAGCTTCGAGAGGGGACCGGGCAGGCCCACGGCGGTCACGCGGTGCCACATCCCCGGCTCGAAGTCCCGGAACGCCGACCACCCGTCGTCGTCGGTCGTTCCCGTCCGGGCCTTCGTCTCGTCCTCCTCCTCGCGGCACATGCGGATGACCGCCTGGGGCACGACCTCTCCGTCCGCGTCCACGATCCGCGCGCGGATGCCGGCCCAGGGAGTGAGGTCGATCTCGCCGAGGTCCAGCGTGCCGCCGTCGTGCGAGATCTCCCGCTTCGCGCTGACGACGGCGCCGTCGATCGTCGCCGTGATCTCCATGGTCCATTCGCCGGCCGGCAGTTCGAAGAGCCGGAACTCCGTCCCGTCGCGGGAGACCGTCAACTCGCGCGAGTCTTCCGCCGACGCTCCGCGGAGCGAGCGGACGCGGACGCTCACGGCCCGGACCGTGGATCCCTTGCCGATGCGCAGGCGCCCCGTCGCCGACGGCGTGATCGGAGTCAGCTCGATCACGCGCCGCCTGGCGGTCCGGAGCAGGTCCACGGTGACCGGCTGGTAGCGCGGAAGGCGGATGACCACCTTCCGTGAGCGCCCGGTGTCCCGGCCGTAGCGGGGCAGGTAGAGCCAGCCGTCGGCGGACAACCGGAACCCGCGGACGCTGGCGCGCCCCTCATCCCAGGAGAACGTCAGGTCGTACGGGTCCCGGATCTCGACGCCGGTCTTCGCCGCCACGAGGCGGATCAGGCGGTCGGCGGGGGCCGGGCGGGGCTCGCGCGAGGCGAAGGCGGACGGCGCGCCGGCCGACGCGGGGTCGCCGGCCGCGGGGTCGGGGTCGCCGACGACCGAAGGAACCGATCCCGGCGGCGGTTCGACATCGGACTCCACCGGCGGCGCCTCGGGCCGGACGGGAGGCTCGTCCCCGCCCGGTCCGAAGAGAAGCGCCGCGAGGACGAACAGCACCAGGGCCGCCACCGCCCACTTCACGGGACTACTTCCTCTCTTCGAGCTCGCGGATCCGCTTCTCCAGTTCCTCGATCTTCCTCAGGAGCTTCTTCGTCATCTCCCGCTGCTCCCCGTCGGCGTCGCGCCTCTTTTCGCCCTCCGCCTCCTTCTTCTGCTTCTGCTGCTGCCGCCAGCGCTGCTGGTACCACTTGCCCAGCTCCTCGCACTGCGCAGCCTTCTTCTCGTGGCCGAACTCCGCCCAGATCTTTCCGGACCACAGCAGCAGCTCCGCCAGCTGCCCGCTGTTCGGCGCCCTCTCCCGCGCCTTCATCGCCTTCTCGCGATGGCCCTCGAGAGCGAGCTCGTAGACGTGGATCGCCTGCTCGACCTGGTGCGCGGCGTCCTTCTTCTCCGCCTCGAGGAGGCCGTGCATCGCGACCCGCAGGATCTCCACGTGGCGCTTCAGGAGGTCGCGCTCGCCGACACCCTCCTTCTTCCGTGTGGCGTGCTTCTTCGCCTGCTCGTAGTACTGCCCCGCCAGATCGAAGCAGAGCTTCGCCTTGTCTTCCTTGCCGAAGCCCTTCCAGATCGCTCCGGCCTTCTTCAGCGGGCCGACCATCTGCTCCGGCTTCGGAGCGGTCTCGCGGATCCGCTTCGCCTCCTCGTCCCGCCGCCCCTCGAGCGCCAGCTCGTACATGTGGATCCGGTGCTCGACGAGGTGCGCGGCGTCGATCGCCTCCTTCTCGAGGAGGCCCTTCATCGCGATCCGCAGAACCTCGATGCGGTGCTTCACGACTTCGCGCTCGGTCTTCTGCCCCGCCCGCGCCTTCTTCGCCTCGAGCTTGTTCACGTACTCCTTCAGGATCCGCTCGAGGCGCTCCGCCTCCTCGTGGAGACCCATCTTCGAGAGCGCGTGGATGCCCGCCTTCAACCCGTGGATGATCTGCTGCTCGTCGCCGACGGCCTTCTGCCGCTCCGGGGAGGCGCCCGCCGCCGCGCCGAGGAGCAGGAGAGCCAGCAGGAACGCCGCCGTCGTTTGCCCGATCTTCATGTCATGTCCTCCTGTCGTGGGGGGTGCATTGTACGTCAACCGGGCTCAGAACGAGTTGCAGTCCGGGTGCCGAAGCGGCCCTCCGGAGACGCAGTCTCCTGCGTGGTCGCGCGCTCTCCCGCCTGGGTACCGAGGAAGGCGCTGCACGATGTTCACCCCCCGAATACGTCATTTCCGGGGCGCCACCTTCGCGAGCGCCGGAGCCAACGCCTTCGCCGCGATCTTCCCCTGGAACCGGGCCTTGACGACCCCGGCGGGGGAGAGCACCGCGAACGCCGGGGTCTTCGCCAGACCCCACTTCTTCATCAGGGCCGCGTCCTCCTCGACCTCCGCGTCGAGCATGACCGCGACGAGCTTCCGGGCCAGGGGCCGGACGGCGGGGTCCATGAGCACGACGTTCTGGGCGTGCTTCGCGTCCGCGTCCTTTGCGTCGCGCTCGTCGAAGAAGTAGACGAGCCCGCCCCGCTTCTCCGCCTTCATCGTCTCGATCGCCGAGGCGGCGTCGTAGTGCCAGTCGAGGGATTCCTCGTCGCCGGGGTGGAAGCGGCCCTCCATCACGCGGAGCCAGTAGTAGTAGAAGGGCATCAGCTCGTCGGGGATCTCGTGGGCCAGGTCCGGCTGGCTCTCGAAGTCCACCCGGCGGACCTTCTTCCTGAGCATCTTCACCGTCGCCTTCGCGGCGCCGAGGGCGCGGTCCTTCTCGCCGACCATCGCGATCGCCGCGAACTCCGTCTTCGCCCGCTTCGGGACCTTGCCGCCCGCGAAGCCCGAGCCCATCCAGGCGCCCGTCGCGAAGGGGAGGTCCTTGTCGAACACGATCGTCCCGAGGTGTGCGCCGCCGTTGGAGAAGCCGATGCCGTGCATCTTCGTCCGGTCGATCGGCAGGATCTTTGACAGGTGGAGGATCA
>JBDLIY010000330.1:0-4942 GCA_039714635.1 Planctomycetota bacterium | reverse complement strand
CCGGTTCGGTTTCCCACGTGGGAAAACGATTCTGGCGGTTCGGGCCGGGCGATCACGACGTGGCTTCCCTTCGCCACCCTCACCTGAGCCTTCGTGATACCCCCTGGCCGGCCTACCGCGGAATCGAGGAGAGCGCGTCGTCGATCGTCTTCGCGAGCGTTCCCTCTTCGCGGAGGGGCGCAAACCACGCCGAGGCGCGGGCGGCGCCGGCCATGGTGTCGTCGATCACGATCGCCTCCGTCAGGATCCGCCGGGAGGCGTCGAGGCGGCCGTCCGCGGCGAGCGCGGCGGCGAGGTGGAAGAGGATCAGGGGGCTGCGATACCGGCCGACGGACGGGTCCTCGCGCCGCAATTCGATCGCCCGCGCGGCGGCGAGGCGGGCCACCGCCTCCTTCGTCTCGCCGCGGCGGAAGAGCACCCAGCCGAGGGTGTCGAGGATGTTCGCGTCCGTCGCGCTGCGGCGGCCGGCGGCGAGGGCGGCCTCCCGGGCGCGATCGAGGTTGCGGCCGGTCTTCGCGAGCCACCACGCGTAGAGGTTCAGGACCTGCGGGTCGTCCGGATCGCGGGCGAGGCCGGTCTCGTAGATCGCCAGGCCCTCCTTCTCCCCGACGCGCTCCACCGTCGCGAGCCCGCGCAGGAAGTCCCCGCGCGCGCGGTAGTACGCCTCCTTCTCCGCGAAGTCGAGGGGGTAGAGCGCGGGGCGGAGATCCACGGCGAAGAGGGTCCAGACGTGGGCCTCGTGGTACCGGCTTGCCGCCGCCTCGTGCCAGGCGAGGCTCTCCATCGCGGAGAGATCGTTGGCGCTGTCGCGGGGGATCACCCGCACGACGGCCCGGTCGAGCACGGCCGCGAACGCCCGCCGGGGGCGCGGCTGGCGGATGCCGCCGCGGCGCGGATCGGCCACGACGCGGGCCACGTGGCGCAGGTAGCCCTCCGGGATCCGGAGGAGGTCGAAGTTCGCGATCAGGCTCTGCTTCAGGACCTCGGCCTCGCGTGCCAGCGACCGGTCCGGGAAACGCACGAGGGCGCCGATCAGCGCGGTGAGGAGGTTGCGTTCTCCCTCGGCCGGGTTCTCCGTGATCAGGTCCACATCGCGGTACAGACCGGGCGACAGGAGGCGTTCGAGCAGCGGCGGGATCGCGCGTTCGTCGCCGATGCGGCCGAGCGCGAGGAGCAGCTGGACGACGGCGTCGAAGTGCGACCGGGCCGACGCGCCGGAGGTGACGGCCAGCTCCCACTCGCGATCGAACAGGCGGAGCAGCGGAGGGACCGCCTCCTCCGCACCGAGGACGCCGAGGCCGTGGATGGCGTCGAGCGCGAGGAGGCGGGCTTCGTCGGGGAGCTTGACGAGGTCCGCGTCCTCGGCGGGCAGAAGCCCCGCGAGGGCGCCGACGACCTCCGGGTCTCCCGACTCCGCGAGGGCCCGGACCGCCTCCTGGCGGAGCTCGAAGTCGGGGTCTTTCACCGCCAGGCGGCCGAGGAGCGCCGCGTCGCCGGGAGCTCCTCGGCGCGAGAGCACCATGACCGCCCGCACGCGGGCCGCCGGCTCCCACTTTCCTTCCGCGAGAGCCGTCGCGATCGCCGCCGGGACGTTCGAGTCCTCCATCGTGTCGAGAGCGGAGAGGACCTGCAGCCGGTCGCGCTCCGAGGCGCCGGCGAGGGCGGCGTTCACGACGTCCCGGGCCCTCGGCTCCTTCGAGCGGACGACGGACCGCAGCGCCTGCCGGCGGATCGTGGCGTCCGTCTCCGTCTCGAGCGCGGCGAGGGCGAGATCGAGGGCCCGCGGGTCGTCGACGTGGGTCAGCGCTTCGAGGGCGCGCTCCCGCACCACGGGATCCCCGTCCTTCATCGCGGTCGAAAAGAGCGGCAGCGCCTGCGTGCCGGCGCGCTTCCCCGACCAGGAGAGGATCGTGCCCAGGATGTTCGCGCGCTGGTACCGGGCCGTGTCCACGTCCACCGTATCGCGTTCCCGGTGCCGGCCGTCTTCCTTCGCGAAGGCCGTCGTCAGCAGTTCGAGCGCGTCCGACACCTCGGGAGCCGTGAAGACCCACCGGGCTCCGACCTGCCGGATCGCGGGGTTCGGGTGCGCGAGGAGGCGACGCGAGAGCTTCCAGGTCAGGACGCGGTCGCGACTCTCGAGGAGGATGAGCCAGTTCGTCGCGATGCGGGGGTGCTCGTCCTCGGAGGAGAGCGCCGCGGCGAGGGAGCCGGTCAGCTCGACGTCCCGGCGTTCCCGCAGGATCTCGAACGCGACCTGCTGGAGGTAGACGGCGCCGCTCAGGACCGCGTGGTCGAGGAACCGTTCGAGGTCCTCGGGGTCCGCGGCGGCGATCGCCCTGAGGAGCTCCGTCCGGAGCGGCTCGGTGCCGGGCTCGAAGAAGAGCCGCATCATCACCGGGGCCAGCTCCTTCGCGTGGTAGCGGCGCGCGAGGCGGATCGCGTGCCGGCGGGCCTCGGTGACCTCCCACTCGACCATGATCTTCGTAAGGACCGGCGCTGCGTCCTCCTTCAGGATCGAGAGGGAGATGTCGAGGACGGTCGCCGACAGGTCGGAGGCGATCTGCGGTCGCGAGGGCGTCGAGTAGACGCGTTCCAGGTCCGCCAGCAGGACCGGCACGGCCTTCGGGCCGACGTTCCGCAGGACGCGGGCGATGCGGATCGAGGCGACGACCGTGTCGGAGCCCTTCCGGAGCAGGCTGAGGATGCGGTAGACGTGCCCCTCGTTTCCGAGCAGCTTCGGCCCCGTCAATTCGGCGTATTTCTCGGCGGCCGTGAGGAAGACGCCGTCGTCGGAGCTCTGCATGGCGCGTTCGAGCGCCGGCACGAGGTCGTCCCGGGCCGAGTCGAGGTGGGTGAGGTACGAGAGGCAGGCGGTCCGGCGCTCCTCCTCCCGGCTCTCCAGGTAACCGCGGACGAAGAGGGGGATCGCGCGCTCGGCGCGGAGGTTCCCGAGCGCGCGGATCGCGGCGAAGCGGACGTCGTCGTCGAAGTCTCCGGCCAGCGGCATCAGCGCCGCCACGACGCGCTCCCGGTCCGCCCGGCCGCGGCTCACGAGTCGGCGCAGGGACAGCGCCGCGGCGGCGCGGACGCGCCACGAGGAGTCGGCGAGGAGCGCCGTGAGTGCATCGACCGTCCCCGGCGCCTCCGACCGGGAGAGGCCGTTCGCCGCCGCCTCCCGGACTGCCCAGGCCGGGTCTTTCGCGCCCGCGAGGAGGACGCTCGCGACGGCGGGCTCTCCGGACTCCGCGATCGCGTACATGAGGAGCGCCCGCGGGAACGGGGCGGCGCGGGAGAGGCCGTCGACGACGGCGGGCACCGCGGGGGCGCGGAGTCCCGCGAGGACCTTCCACGCGTCCTCCCGACCGGTCCCGGTCTCTGAGACGATCGATTCGACCAGCTCCTCGATGCGCGGGTCGTCGCCCGGGGCCAGGCCGTCCGGCACGCGGTAGTCCGGGACCGGGGGCTCGCCGGCAGCGGCGGGACCGGCCAGGAGCGCGGTCAGGACGATGAGGATGGTGAGGCGGATCGAGGGCATCGGGACCATGGTAACGCAGGTCCACCGGCCCGGCCTGTTTGCGGCGGCGGTCAGAGAGTCGCGAACGCCCGGCCCAGGTGCCGGAGGATGTCCCGGGCCGTGCACGAGATCTCGGAGACCGCCTTCGCGGCGAGGTCGCCGGCCGCCCCGTGCACGTGGGCGCCGAGGATCGCGGCGTCGAGGGGCTCCATGCCTCCTGCGAGGAGCGCGGCGACGATACCGGTCAGCACGTCCCCCGAGCCGCCCGTCGCCATGCCCGGGTTGCCCGTGCCGTTGATCGCGCCGGTCTCGCCGTCGGTGATCACGGTGCCCGCGCCCTTCAGGACGACGATTGCGCGGTACCGCCCGGCCAGTTCCTCCGCGGCGGCGGTCCGGTCCGCCTGGATCTCGCTCGTCTTTCTTCCGAGGAGGCGCGCCGCCTCGCCGGGGTGGGGCGTGAGGACGCGCGGCCCGGCGGCGGCACGCACCGGCGCGGGGTCGCCGTCGAGGCAGTTCAGGCCGTCCGCGTCCAGGACGAGAGGCGCCGCCGCCCGCTCGACGATCCAGCGGACGAAGAAGGCCGTGTCCTCGTGCGTCGTGATGCCGGGGCCCAGGGCGATCGAGGAGACGCCCCTCGCGAAGTCCATCGCGGGCGGGACGGCGTCGCGGGAGAAGCTCCCCTCGGGCGTCGCCCGGAGGGGCAGCGTCATCGCGGAGAGGATCGCGGGCGTGACGAGTGGGTGGATCGTCGCCGGGACGCCGAGGGTGACCAGGCCCGCGCCGCTCCGCAGGGCGGCCTTCGTCGTGAGGAGGGCGGCCCCGGTCATGCGGGTCGATCCGGCCAGCACGAACGCGTGGCCGAAGTTCCCCTTGTGGGCGTCCGGCGGTCGCGGCGGAAGCTCGGGGATCCCTTTCCGTTCCTGCATCGTGCGTTCACCTCTCCAGTGACCGTATTGTGTGATACGGAAACGGTCGACGGGTTAGAATTCCACGCCCATGACCGAAGGCGGGAATCTCATCGAAGTCGAGCTGGTGAAAATCGTGATTCGCGACACCAGCGAGCAACAGTACATCTTTCTCAAGGAGAAGGAGGGGGAGCGTGTGTTCCCCATCGTCATCGGCTACTTCGAGGCTTCGGCGATCGACCGCCATGTCCGCGGCGAACCGACGCCCCGGCCGATGACCCACAAGATCCTCGGAGACGCGATCGAGGCGCTCGGCGGGCGCCTGATGCGCGTCCTCGTGACCCGCCTGCACGAGAACACCTTCTACGCGGTGCTCGAGATCCAGCAGAACGAGACGGTGATCCCGCTCGACTGCCGGCCGAGTGACGCCATCGCCCTCGCGGTCCAGAGCGAGGCGCCGATCTACGTGGCCGAAGAGGTCATCGAGGCGGTCGCCGGCCTTTGAAGTTCACGGCCCTCGCCA
>JBDLIY010000329.1:0-4944 GCA_039714635.1 Planctomycetota bacterium | reverse complement strand
TCGTGAAGTCGACGCCGGTCACGACCTTGCCGTCCGTCACGACGTCGTGGTGGGGGGGGGTCGTCGCGAAGCCCATCGCGCCGGGGGAGACGCGCCACTTGCCTTCCACCAGGCCGCCGACCCGGAACCGTCCGTCCGGCAGGGTCCGCGTGCGGATCTTCCCGGGGCCCGTCAGCACGACGTCGATTCCGCCGACGCCGCGGCCGTGCGAAGTGAGGCGGCCCTCGATCCGGGACGGATGCTCCGGCCGCGAGAGGGAACGTCTCAGGCCCCGGACCGGGCCGCCGGAGGGGTCGCTGAACCGGAGCGAGAACTCGCCCGTGCGGCCGCCGTGGCGGAACTTCAGGAGGATCCGGTGCCAGCCCTCGTCCATCGAGAAACCGCGGACCACGTGGCGGTCGGCCTCGAGCTTCGACTCTTCCTTCTTCACGGCGAAGACCTCGGCGCCGTCGATGGAGAGCGTGAACGCCGCGCCCCAGCCGAGGTGGATCCTCACCTTCCGCGACTCCGGCAGGTGCACCCACAGGTGCGCGTAGCTGACGCCGACGCCGCCGCCGAGTTCCGCGCGGAGGTCGACGGCGTTCTTCCGGCTCTCGATCCGGCGCCAGGGCCGCTTCTCGACCATCCGGCCCTCGGACGGCCGGAGGTCCGCCGCCGGGCCGGCCGGGTCCGCGTCGGTCTCGCCCTTGAACGGGCCGAGGAGGAGCCACTTCCGCTCGGTGAACACCGTCGTGGGGCAACTGCCGCGGCCGAGGTCCCGCCCCGCGCGGTCGGTGAGGATGGCGACGTGGCGGGCCGACCTGTGGATGAGGACGTCCTTCAGCACCGCGCGCCCGTCGACGACCTTCGCCAGCTTCGGCGCCACGAAGTTCAGGTCCCCCGGGAAGCGGATGCTGACCTCTCCCTCGTACTCCGTCGCGCGGTTGCCGTACTGGTCCAGCAGTGTGACGGCCAGGTCGAACGGCTCGCCCGCCGGGGCGGGATTGGGGTGGGCCGTGAACTGCGCCGGCGGGCCGGGGCGTACGAGGATCCGCGCCGCGCCCTCCGTGTCCGTCAGCCGGTCGAACACCCGGATCCTCGTCTCGCCGGCGCGCGCGAGGCGGATCTCCATGTCGAACTCCGCGGCCTCCGCGGCGTGCGAGGCCGCCTGGACGGGTGGGGCGTCCAGTTCGGCGACGACCGGACCGCGGTAGCTCTCCACCGCCTTCCCGTCCCGGTCGATCGCGCGGACCTCGAGCTTCACCGGCTCCCCGGCCCGGGAGGACTCCGGCGCCGTGACGGAGAACGCGAAGGGCGGGACCTCGTAGTCGATGCGGCCCGTGGCGGCGCCCGAGAGTTCCACCGGCACGGTGCGTCCCGCCGGGAGCGGCGTCGCCGGCGTGATCCAGAGTCCGCCCCGATCGTCCCAGACCTCGATCTTCGACGCCGCCGCGCCGTCGATCGTCGCGCGCACCTTCCGCGCGTCGACCGGCCGCGTCGTCGTGACGATGACGGAGTTGCGCGGGCCGCGGCGGGCCGACATCGCGATCGGACCCGGCCGCTGCACCGTGAACGTCGCCGTCGCCCAGCCCTGCAACTCCAGGGGGCCCTCGAGGATCGCCGCCGCGAGGAGGTGGTGTTCGCCGTCCGGGAGACGCCGCGCGTCGAACTCGAGCGCCGCGGCGACCTCTCCCTCCGCCTCGTCGGCGAGGAGCCCGTCGACGAACAGGCGGAGCGTCTTCACCGGCCCCTCGGCGGTGACGGTGACCTTCGCCGGGCCGGTCACGGGCTCCTTCGGAACGCCGTCGATCTTCACCTTCGGCCGCCGGGCGAACGGCGTGCACAGCGGCTCGCCGATCACGAGGTTCCGCCAGTAGAGGAAGGGCAGCGAGGAGTGGAACGACTCGGCGAGGTTCATCCCCGCGACGTAGCGCTGGAAGAGAAGCGCGTCGGGGAAGGAGTGGGCAAACGGCTCCGTGACCGCGCCGTGGACGCCGGTGATTCCGTGCTTCACGAACCACGTGACCGGCACCTGCGATTTGTGCTTCGGATCGAAGTTCTTCGGCACCGCGCCGTAGCTCTCGAGCATGTCGCAGATCGCGCCGGGGAGGTACTCGTTGCTGGCGATCCCCTTCTCCGTCAGGCCCGAGTAGCTGCCGCCGGACATGTAGCCCATGACGCGCTTTCGGTCGAGCACCAGCTTCCCGCCGCTCTTCGCGTGCTCGACGAGGAAGCCCGCGTCCTTCAGGCGCTGCATCGCCATCGGGTAGAAGCGGTTGCGCATGGATGCGTTGTTCGAGGCGTCCTGGAAGACGAACAGCGGCGCCATCGGCGGCGCCTTCTCCGCCTCGATCGCGCGGTCGACGAGCGCGATGGAATCCCCGGTCGTGTAGCCGATGAGGAACGTCGTCAGGTAGAGCCGGTACCCGCCGTACTCCCGCGCGTGGGAGAACGCCCCGATCTTCCCGACGCGGTTCAGGGGATTGACGACGAGCGGGTCGTTCGGCAGCGGCATCTTCTGCGTCTGGCCCATGACGGGCGTGTCCATCACCGAAAGGCACGCGGTGACGGCGGCGGTTCCCCCGGGCACGCGCGTGGAGATCGGCAGGCCCTTCGTCAGGACGATGTAGTCGACGTGGGCCGCGAGGCCGGTCTTCGCGAGGTACGTCTGGATCGGCCCCTGGATCTGGCTTCGGTAGGTCTCGAAATCCGTCGTCAGGCCGACCTTCGTCCGGAGGCGGAGCAGGTTGCCCGGAGGGATGCCGCGGGCCTTCACGTAGTACTCGGCGATGCGGACGGAATCGGCGTCGTTGCCGTTCGCCACGACCAGGACGTTCTGGGGGCCGCCGCCGGCGAGGGCGACGGTGGCGAGGAGGAGGAGGCCGAGGATCGCTGCGAGGCTCGTCCGCTTCATGGGGCCCGATCTTGGCAAAGGCGGGATGGGTCCGGAAGGCATTTGCTACGATCCCGACGTGGTGGAGTCCGCCCGTACCCGCTGCAGCCCGTGGTCGTGCGGGGCCACGCGAGTCCAGCCCCGGCCGTGCCCGGTCACGCCACCTCGCGGAGTGGCTGCCGGGGGCGGCAAGAGGTAGAGAGCCCATGTTGGAGAAAGTGCTCGAGTCCATGCCCGTCGGGATCATCGTGACCGACGCCGAAGGCCGGATCCGTCTCTTCAACCGCGCGGCGGAGGATATGACGGGGTTCGGTCGCGACGACGTTCTGTCCCGCACCGCCGAGGACCTCCACGAGGAGATCTGTCTGGAGGCGCTGCCGGTGACGCCCGGCGAGGCGGGGAGCGAGGGCCGCGCCCGCTGCCGGATCCGCACGCGCGAGGGCGAGGACCGCCAGTTCCTCCGGACCTCGATCCCGTTTCCCGGCGAGCCCGGCGGCAGCATCGAGACGCTGACCGACGTGACGGACGTCGTCGCCCTGCGGGAGCAGATGGACAACCTGCGGGGGATCCTCGGCGACCGGGACCGGTTCCACGGGATGGTCGGCCGTTCCGCCGCGATGCTCGCCGCGTTCGAGCGGATCCGTCTCGCCGCGGACTCGAACGCGACCGTGCTCCTCCAGGGGGAATCGGGCACGGGGAAGGAGCTGGCCGCCGCGGCGATCCACTTCTCGGGTGCCCGGGCCGACGCGCCGTTCGTGAAGGTCAACTGCTCGGCGCTGCCGGAGACGCTGCTGGAGTCGGAGCTGTTCGGCCACGCGAAGGGCGCGTTCACGGGGGCCGTTTCGAAGAAGGTCGGCCGGTTCGAGCGGGCGGACGGCGGGACTCTCCTCATCGACGAGGTGGGGGACATGAGCCCGGTCGTGCAGCTGAAGTTGCTGCGCGTGCTGGAGACGCGGGAGTTCGAGCGGCTGGGGGAGACGGAGTCGATCCGGGTGGACGTCCGCATCGTTTCGGCGAGCCACCGGGACCTGAAGGCGCTGGTTCAGGAGGGGAAGTTCCGGGAGGACCTCTACTACCGGGTGAACGTCTTCCCGATCGAGGTCCCGGCGCTGCGCGACCGGCGGGAGGACTTGCCGCTGCTCGTCGATCACTTCGTGGCGAAGTTCCGCGAGGAGACGGGCCGGCCGGTGCGCGAGGTCAGCCCGGAGGCGATGCGGCGGCTGATGGCGCACTCCTGGCCGGGCAACGTCCGCGAGCTGGCGAACGCGATCGAGCACGCGTTCGTGACGGCGCGGGGGAAGGCGATCCTGCCCGACGACCTGCCGGCCGGGCTCCGGTCAGCGCCGGAGCGCGACGTCCCGCCGGGCGACGAGCGGGAGATGGTGCTGGAGGCGCTCCGCGCGGAGAAGGGCCACCGCGAGCGGGCCGCCGCGCGCCTGGGCGTCTCCCGGGTGACGCTGTGGAAGCGGATGAAGAGACACGACGTCACCTGGCCGTGAATCTGCAAATCGGGGTCAGACCCCGATTTGCAGTTTCTACGTCCACGCGCCCGCGGCGCGTCCCTCGCGGAGGTCTTTCAGCCGCCGGATCGCGTGGTCCTGGCCCGGACAGAAGAAGTCGTCCGCGCACGACTCGAGGGTCCGCCGCACATCCTTCCGATCGAAGCGGCAGATCGCATCGAAGATCGCCGACGGCAGCCGCGAGCCTCCGCTTTTCGCCGTCTCGAGGAGTTCGATCAACGGCTCGACGATCTCCGGATCGTCCGTCTTTCCCAGGATCGTGACGATCGTCGTCCGGTCCCGCTCGTCCGCCTCGCGCAGGCGATCGAGGAGGACGCGGTTCGCCTCCGGCGTCCGGTACCGCCCGATCGAGACCGCGGCCCAGTGCCGCATCGCGCTCGCGGCGTCGCCGAGGAACGGCGCCAGGTCCGGCAGCGCCCGCTCGTCCGCCAGCCAGCCCAGCGCGAGGACCGCGTTCGTCCGCCGCTCGGGCTCGGCCGCCCGAAGGTACGGATGGACTCCTGCGAAGATCTCCTCCCGCTCAGGAACGTCGCGCAGTCCCGGTCCGAAGCC
>JBDLIY010000328.1:0-4945 GCA_039714635.1 Planctomycetota bacterium | reverse complement strand
CCCGATCCTCTCCATCGAGGACGGCCACGCCGAGGACGACTGGGACGGCTGGAAGGCGATGACCGGGAAGCTCGGCGAGAGGATCCAGCTCGTCGGCGACGACCTCTTCGTCACGAACCTCACCCGTCTCGACCGCGGCCTCGCCGAGGGCAGCGCGAACTCGATCCTGATCAAGCTGAACCAGATCGGCTCCCTCACCGAGACGCTCGACGCGATCACCCGCGCCCACCGCGCCGGCTGGTCGGCCGTCGTGTCGCACCGTTCGGGCGAGACGGAGGACGTGACGATCGCGGACCTCGCGGTCGCCGTGAACACCGGCCAGATCAAGACCGGCAGCCTGTGCCGCAGCGAGCGGATCGCGAAGTACAACCGCCTCCTTTACATAGAGGAGGAACTCGGGTCGGCCGCGCGGTACGGCTCGCCCGCCCTCCGCGAGCGCGCGGGGATCTGACCCAGGGAGAATGAGATGAGCGAGAACGGCGCCGGAAAGCGGGATGCGGGGAGGGTCGTCCTCCACCTCGTCACCGGCGCCTGTCTCCTCTTCTCGGTCGCGCTCGTCGCGAACAACATCTACCCCACCCGCTGCCGGCTCGACGAGATGCGGCAGGAGAAGGACCGTCTCGAGAAAGAGATCGAGGACCGCCGCACGGAGATCGAGCGCCTCGACCGGAAGGGCTACGCCCTCGAGCACGACCCGATCACGATCGAGCGGGAGAACCGCCGGACCTTCAAGACCACCCGCGAAGGCGAGAAGATCGTGAAGATCGTCGGGGAAGACGAGTAGGCGGGGGAACGTCCGTTTCGGAGTTGACCGGTCCATGGGCTCGCGGGGCGCGGAAGGCCTTGTGGGTCTAGACCCATAGGCTGGTCGCGCGGCGTGCCGGTGAGGTGGCCCGGTTCGCCTTCGACGGTCGGGACCGCATGCTAAAATGCAGCCTGATCGGAGAAGCGACATGAACCCACGTGATGTGGACAAGGGGCTCTCGACGTCCGAGAAGATCCTCCGACTGCAGGACCAGTGGGACGAGATCGCCGGCTCAACCGAAGAGTTGGATCTCACCCCGGTGCAGATCGAGGAACTTCAGCGGCGCCTGAACGACCATCGGCAGAACCCGCGGAAGTACAAGACGTGGGAAGAAGTTCGCGCGGAACTCATCGCTCTGGACCGTCATGCTTCCGATTGAGGTTCGTCCCGAGGCTCGGGCTGAACTACATGAGGCTTTCGCCTGGTATGAAGAGAAGCAGGCTGGCCTCGGCCAGCAGTTCCTGACTGCTGTGGACGCGACGATCTCACGGATCCGGCGTCAACCAGGCTCATTTCCCTTGATCCAGGTCGGCACGCGCAAGGCTCTTCTGCGACGCTTCCCCTATGCGGTGCTCTTTGAAGTCGAGGATGTGCGCATCACCGTGATTGCCGTGTACCACGGTCGCCGCAAGCCACACGGATGGTCGGACCGGATCTCCGAGCCGAGGAGAGGACGCTACGCTCAGGCCCATGACAGGCCGTTGCAGCCGACCGGGGTCGCCGGCGGCTGATCGGCAGGAGGCGGAGCCCCCTTCTCGACAACCGTCCCACCACTCCCGCGTCTCAACCCAACGTCACGGAATGCCCGACTCCGTCGAAATCCTCCGGCCGGCAGGTGAACAGCAGGATCTGGTGGCCCCGGCGGTCCGCTTCCGCCTTCAGGATGTCCAGCAGCCGCTCGCGCCGCACCCGGTCCGAGTGCCCGAACGGGTCGTCGAGCATCAGGCACACACCAGAGCCCGACTCCTCGGCGACGAGCCCGGCGACCGCGAGGCGGTAGAGAACGGACATCTGCTCGCGCGTTCCGAAGGACTGGTCGTCGAGCGGGACCTCGCGGCCCGCCGGCGTCCGAACGACCGATGGCCGTCCGTGCTCATCGACGAAGACGCGGCTGTCGTCCTGGAACAGGTAGCTGCTCCAGCCCTGGAGGAGATCGCGCACCGGCTGGCCGATGGCATGAGTCATCCGCTGCTTCTCGGCCTCCAGTGACCGTTCGAGGAGGAGAAGCGCACCGGCCCTCGTCTCCTCGGCCCGGAGTTTCGGCAACAGGTCCGCCCGCTCCGCTTCGAGGGCCGCCAGGGCCACCTCGGGATCCCCCCGCCGGGCCGCTTCGATATCGGCCTCGAGCCTCTGGACCTCCCGCTGATTCGCGAGGATCTCGGTCAGTCCCGCGCTCAGACCGTCGGCCCGCTCCTCCTTCGCGTCCTCGGCCATTCGTCGCGCATCCTCGAACTTCCGCCACTCCTCGTGCAGAGCGCGGTGTCCCTCCGTGGCCAGGGCCCGGTCGAATCGGACCTGTTCATCTGAACCGTGCACGGCCCGGTGGTCATCGAGGGCACCCGAGGCCACCTCCAGATCCTGCCGGCTCGCCTTCAGCGCATCCGTGGCGTCGTTCGCCCGCCCCCTTGCGGAGCCGAGCTCGATACCATCCGCTTCCACCCGGTTCCGAGCGTCCTCGAGGTCCGGTCCCAGGGTTTCGAGCCGAATCTCCCAGACCTCCGCGTGCCCCTCCGGGCGATCCGCCCCGGGCTCGCCGCCGGCCCTTGCCCGCTCCATGCGGCCCTCGATCTCTACTTCCTCGCGGAGCAGATCGGTGAGAGACGCTTCCCCCAGCGCGTCCTCCTGCTTCTGCCGGACCAGCGCCAGGCGCTGCTTCAGATCGGCCTGGATGTTCTCGTTGCGCTTTCTGAGTTCCGCGATGTCGGTCACTTCGAAGCGGCCCAGAAACTCACGGATCTCGTCCGTGAGCGCCCGGACCTCCTCCGCCACGTCCCGGGGAGCGTCCATGCGAAGTGTGGAACCCTCGTCATCCGAGAGAACGACCTCGCGGGCAGCGAAGGTCTCCACAGACTCGCCCGCAACCTCCTCCCCGTCCACGGTCAGGTTCAGGCCCGCCGGGATGTCGCCGCTGACCGCCCAGGCCCCGGCCCGCAGACCGCCCTCCGCCCGGGAGTGCCGCGCCTTGAGATCGTCCCACTCCTCCCACTCTTCCCCGGTCGGGAGGCGGAGCGAACCGAGCTCCGCTTCGAGGCCCGCGATGTCCTCCCCGGCCTGCACGGCGGCAGCGTACCGCGTCTGGACGCGGTCGAGATCCTTCTGAAGGTGTTCGAGTTGACTGTCCCGCTTCTCGTAGGCGATCCACTGCTGGAGCTGACGCTCCTCTGCCGAGAAGCGGTCCCTGCGCTCCGTCGCCAGCGTCTGCTCCTCCGTCCGTCTCAGGAGATCCTCCGTGGCGGTCTCCTCCCTCCTCTGCGCCTTCTCGAGGTCGCGCCCGGCGTTCTCGAACGCCTTCACGAGAGCTTCCCGGTCGGACACGAGCCGGTCTGCCACATCCTTCTTCCCCCGGGCCTCTTCCTCCTTCCGGCGGGCCTCGTCGCGCGCGTCCCGGTGCGCCCTGACCTCCTCGCGCAGCACCTTTGCCTGCTCGTTTCGCGCCTCCGCCTCGTCACGATCGGACAACATCGCTCCGGCCTGGTCGAGACGCGTCACCAGCGCGCTGATCTCCGACGCGCTCCGCTCGAGATCCGGGATCTCCTCGTCGATCGCTTTCAGCCGGTCGCGCCACACCTGCAGGTCCGTCCCCTTCGAGGGGCGGTTCCTCTGGCCGACCCAGATCTCGGAGGTCTGCCGCTCAACGGTCGCCAGGACGCGCCCGACGCGTGTCGCGGTATCCGCCGCGTCCCGGTCGGTGACCGCGACGGCGACGGCCTCGGGCGCGGGCGCCTCGAACGCCAGCTGACCCTGGGGCGCGAGGAGGACCTCCATCAGAGTGTCCCCCAGCGCACGGTCGGAGCCGCCGCGGCTCGGGGCGGAATCGCCGTCTCCCAGCACCGCCTTACGAGCGAGCAGGTACGCTTCCTCCCCCTGGTCCGACAGTTCCCACCGTCCGTCGACGAACTCTTCGAGCCGCGCCCGGTCGCGAGTCGCTCCGCCGAAGTGCTTCTCCACGCGCCACGTCCGATCCGAAGCCGAGAACTGCACCTCGACGCGGGGAGTCACACCCTTCGTGCCCGCGGGGCGGAGGCGTTCCGTATGACGGCCCCAGTGTCGATCCAGCAGGGCCGCGACGATGGCCTCCCAGAGCCCGGTCTTCCCGACCGCGTTCGGCCCGGCGAGCACAACGAGCCCGGCGGGGAGATCGGAGAGGGTTGTCGCGCCCTGCCAGCTCCGCCAGTCCTCCACCACGACCCGGTTCACGCGCTGAAGAGTCATCGGACCTCCTCCGCCACGCTCGCGAGCATCGTCAGGGCTCTCCGCCGGACCTCCGGCGGCTCCTCCGACTCCCACAGTCGCTTCGCCACCTCCCGCAGCGCCCCGTCCTCGAAAGCGTCGAGGTCCGGTTCTCCCACCGGCGAGATCTCGGCGACGACGTCGAACTCGGCGAAGCCGGACTCCCGGACGACGGCGAGGATGTCGTCGAGGCGATCCAGTTCCTCCGGTGACAGGTCACCCGACAGGTGCAACCGGACCGCGGTGTCCGGCTTCTCGGCAGGTCCCTCGCCGGGGAACTCCGAGAGAGCCGATTCGAGGGCCGACGGCCCGGCCCCCCCGAGCTCGGCGGCCGTCAGCTCCAGCTCGATCCGACGCCAGGCCAGCCGCCCCACCGGCACACGCTCGACCCCGGCCCCGTCCTCGCCGACGGTGGCCAGGAGCACCTGCCCCTGGTGAGACTCGTCGAATCCGCCGGCCTCGAGCGACCCGGCATAGAACGTCCGCCCGTCCGGCCCGTCGATCGGCTTGTGCCAGTCGCCGAGGAGCGCCAGCTCGAGGTCCCTCTCTTCCGCCACTCTTTCCGGAACGTGCCCACCCCATTCCGCCCGGTCGAGGGCACCGTGGATCAGCCCCACCCGGAGGCCGTCGGCCTCGCTACGGGGCGGGATCCACGCCGTGGGATCGCTCACGCCGGCATGCTGCAGCAGC
>JBDLIY010000327.1:0-4957 GCA_039714635.1 Planctomycetota bacterium | reverse complement strand
CCTTCACCAGGGAGTTGGCGCGACGCTCGCTCTTCTCGTGCACGAGTTCCGCCAGGACCTCCTTGCCGACGCCCGTCTCTCCGCGCACCAGGATCGGGACGTCGGAGAGGGCGATGCGGTCGACCGTCTCCAGGATCTCGATCATCTCCCGGCTGCGGAACACGTAGCGGCCGGACTCGCCCGCGATGGTCGCCCGGACCTCCTCGCGGGCATCGCCGGAGTCGACGAAAGTCGTCCCGTCTTTGACGGCGACGTACAGGGCCTGCTGCGCCTCGGTCAGGAGGAACTCCGCGGACCGGGCGTCGTCGGGGCACGTCGCGATCCCGATGAACGGGGTGACGCGGACGTTGCCCCCGGACTCTCCTCCCACGCGGAAGTGGAGCTTCGAGAGCTGGTCCCGAACCTCGGCGGCGACGACGAGCGCCGCCTCCTTGGAGATCTCCGGGAGCAGGACCTCGACGGTGTCCCGGTCCGCGCGGGCCATGACGTGGAGGCCGCCCATCGCGGCACGCAGGCGCTTCACGATGCCCTTGAGGACGCGATTTCCCTCCGACCGGCCGTGGCTCTCGTTGATCTCGCGCAGCTCGGCGAAGGAGAAGAGCAGCACGGAGAGGGGGCGGTCCGTCGCCAGGGCCCGGTCGGTTTCCTCCCGCAGGCGCGCCGCGAAGTACGAGTGGACGTAGAGGCCGGTCCCCTCGTCCTCGATGGCGAGGCGGAAGAGCCGCGAGGTCTCGAGCGCGATCGCGACCTGCTGAGCGAGGGTGGAGAGGAACTCCAGGTCCCGGCGGCCGAGGCCCGGGTCCTTCCGGTCGAACAGCAGCGCGACGGCGCCGCGTTCCTCACGGCCCGGTTCGAACGGGATGACGACCGCGCTCTCCGGGCGACCGAGTGCCGCCCTCATCTCCTTCGGTCCGCCGACGGCGTCCGGGTCGAGGTCGGTGAGAATCTCCGTTTCGCGCGCGGCGAGCGCCGTGGCGAGGAGTCCGTCTTTCCAGGGCCCGGAGACCGCCTCCACGGCCTTGTCGCCCCGGAATCCCGCGAGAATCCGCATCTCGTCGTCGCTCGCGGTGGCGATGACGAGGCCGTCCGGGCGGGACGCCGCCTGCCGGAACGCGTCGACGGAGAGCGAGAGGACGCGGTCACGGTCGAGGGAGCCCGAGAAGCCGCGGATCGCCGTGTTGAGCCCGGACAGCTCGTCGATGCGGCGGCCGAGCTCCGCGGTCATGCGGTTGAAGGACTCCGCGAGGGTCGCGATCTCGTCGCGCCCTTCCACCTCGACCCGCGTCCGGAGGCGCCCCTTCGCGACGGCCCGGGCACCGCGGGAGAGGGCCGTCAGGGGACCAGTAAGGCGGCGGGTGAGGATGTTCCCGACGATCACCTCGAGAACGAGGATCGCCGCCGCGAGGATGAAGAAGAGGTCCCGCAGCTCGGCCCGCACGGCAAGGGATCCCTCGCGGGGCTGCGCCACGCCGAGCAGCGCCAGCGGCTTCCCGCGACCCGCGCGGAGGACGTCGTAGGCCACCAGGTACGGAGCGCCGGCCAGGACCTCCCGGCGGATCTGGGGCTCACCGCGCCGTTCCGCGGTCGCGAGCGTCCGGCCGCGCTCGGCCATGACGCGCGGGCCGATCTGGTCGTCGATCTCGAGCGTCCCCGCGTAGGGGTAGCCGCGGAGCGTGAAGAGGAGGATCTCGGTCCGCCCCCCGAACAGGTCCCGCAGCTGCGTCAGAACCGTGGCGTCGATCTCCGTCTCCACCGCGATGGTCCGTCGGCCGTCCCGGACGCTGGTCGAGGCGAGTCCGCCGACGGAGATCCTCGACCAGCGGTAGGTGAGGTCGGTGACGGGGTCGCCGCCGGGCCTCAGGGGGTGCTGGAACTCCGAGCGGGGGAACAGGCGCGGCCGGCGGTACTCGCCGAACACGAAGGCGTCCTCGACGTAGACCCGGCCCGGGCCGCCGAAGGGGGAGGCGGTTTCGTCCATCCCGGCGAGGACCTCCTCTGTCACCTCCGGGTAGCTCTCGTCCCCCGTGGCGACGGGGTGGAGCAGGCGGGCGTCGGACAGCAGGGCATTCGCCGTCCGCCTCGCGTCCTCGGGGAGTTCGACGAGCTTCGCCCGGATCTGCCGGAGTTGCTCGCGCAGCCTGGTCTCCTCCGTCCGCCCGGACTCCCGCTCCAGGACCCCGGTGAGGCCGATGAAGAAGAGGACCAGGGGGACGAGCGCGGTCACCGCGAAGCCCAGCGTGAGCTTCATCCGGATCCGGCCCAGCCGCGACAGGAGGTCGATGAGCAGCAGGAGGACGGAGAGGATGACCAGGCCCAGGAGGACGAAGAAGATGACCCCGGACACGCGGGTGACGCCTCCCGCCTCGAGCAACGGGACCACGATCTCCAGGACGTCCCGGTCCGCGCGGTCCAGGGAGTGGAAGGCGGCCAGGTAGCTCTGGCCGCCGTGGCGGCGCTCCTCCGTCGATTCCTCGCGGCCCCGCCGCGGCAGGGCGGAGCCGACCACGCCTTCCTCCGAGAGGGTCGTGCGGAGCGCGCGGCCCGCGCGGTACCAGGTGAAATTCGCGTCGCCCAGGGCCGTGAGGACCTCGGGGCGCAGGCGGTACGTCCCCTCTTCGACCGAGAAGTGCGTCAGCGACTCCGGCGCCGTCCAGGGGATGCGACGACCCTGGGTGATCCCGGCGATGCGGACGCTCCCCGCCGCGCCCGTCGCCAGGGCCCGCAGGCCGGTCACCGGGCCATCGGGAGCCAGGGAGACCGCATCCCGCTGGCGGGGCCAGTCGCCCGGGACCAGCCAGCGAAACGCCCGCCGGCCCTGGAACCCGGGCCGCGGCTCCGGCCGCCGCGAGTACGAGACCTCCGGCCAGAGATGCAGTCCGTCGCGGAACCGGACCGGCTCGGTCGTTGAGCCGTCGGCCCGGACGAAGTCGATCGAGAGCATTTCCGGCCCCTCGCGCTCCTGGCGGCCGCTGGGGCGCTCGGGTTTCGAGAGGAAGACCCAGACGCGGTCCACCGGGGGCACGAGGGGCACCGTCAGCGGCTCCGACTCTCCCGTCAGAATCACCTCGGCCCGGTCCGGTCGGCCCTGCCAGAGGTTCGTCGGCACGCCGATCAGCGTGCGGGAGACGAGGGGAAGAGGCTCCGGATCCCCGCCGTCCGGCGGGATCAGCGTGACGCCGTGGGCGACGAGCCTTCCGTCGGGATGCGTGGGTTCGATCTCGACGCGCACCACCGTTCCCGTCTCCGGGAGGGCGACGGAGATCTCCTCCGCGTGCGTGCCGGCGTCCCGGTCGCGCCACGCGATCGTCCCCTCCGGCAGCACGTGCGTGCCACCGGCCCCGATCCTGAAGTCGCTGACCTCGTACCCGAGACGGATGTCCCGGCTCTCCTCGGTCCCGTCCTCCGTGAAGATCCGTATGCGGCCGACGACCTCGCCCTCCTGCAACGGCCGGCGGGCGCCGGGGTCCGGCTCGAGGTGGACGACGGCGACCGCTCCGATGGCGTCGCGGGGTTCGGTCGGGATGAAGTCGGCCGTCTCTCCGGGCGCCAGGGCCCGCGCGTAGTCGATGACGGGCGTGCGGAGCAGCGTCGTCCGCCGGGACGGTTCGCGGACGAAGATGGTCCGGTACTCGTAGCGCTCCGGCGGCGCGACGGGGGAGCCGGAGAACAGCGGCATGATCCGGTGCGGTTCCGGGCCCGTCTCCGGCGTTCCGAGCAGGCCTTCCTTCCGGGCTTCTTCGAAGACGTCCGCGAGAAGGGACCGGTGGGTCCCGAGGTCCTCCTGC
The DNA here is from genome assembly GCA_039714635.1 of Planctomycetota bacterium. Lineage (GTDB taxonomy): Bacteria > Planctomycetota > JAJSAM01 > JAJSAM01 > JAJSAM01 > JBDLIY01. Next base: position 1,172 of record JBDLIY010000327.1, on the reverse strand, counting down.
TGCGCCGCGCGGCGGGAGCGTTGGACGAGGTCGGGAAGGAGGCCGGCCAGCACGAGAAGCAGGACGAGGGGTGCGATCCCCAGCAGGCGCGTCCGGATTCGGAGAGAGGTCAGCGGCGCGAGCCAGAAGCGGAGCCTCCAGAGGGCGAGGATGGCGAGGAGGGCGGCGACGACGATCACCAGGGGCACGATCCAGCTCACGCCCTGGGAACTCGGCGGCTCGGCCGCCCGCGGGAGGTCCTCCTCGAACACGAGGCGCCCGAACCGGCTCGGGAACCGGGCGAGCTGGCTCCGGCGGCTCCACGTCATGTAGGCCTTCTGGCCGAACCGGTCGTCCGCGTCGACGACGGCGACGTCGAAGCCGATCGTCAGTCCCCGCCGGATGGAAAGGTCGGGGAAGTTCACGAGGGGGATCGCGATCTCGAAGGTGAAGCCCTCGTAGCCCTCTTCGCCTTCGATGCGCTCCGCGGCGGTCTTCACTCCGTCGAAACCGCCGTCCCCCTGGGCGGTGGCGCCGCCGATGTTGGTGAAGCCCCACGTCCGGTCCGGGGCGAGGGGGAAGAGGATCAGCTGGTAGTCGTCGTCGGAGAAGCGGTCCTCCGCCGGCTCGTCGCCGGCGAGAGCCAGGTCCAGAAAGATCTCGATCTCGTCCCCGAGCCACCAGTGGTTCGGATTGAGGAGAAGCTTGTCATCCGTGACCCGGCCGGCGAGGACCAGGTCGGTGGCCGTGTATCCCACGTGGATCTTCGCCGAGAGGTCGGCTTCGCCCGCCCAGCCGCCGGTGCGGGCGATCACGTTGTCCTTGCCGAGGACGAGAGGGGGAGCGCCCCACTCGTCGAGGACGCCGTCGAGCTTGAAGTTGCGGACGACGCGGGCGCGAACGACCGGCCCGTCCTCCTGCGCCGGGGCGGGCGAGAGAAGGACGAGGACCAGAATCAGGAAGGTGGCCGCGGCGAGGCGGATCCGCATGGCGTCATGCTATCCGGTTCCCCCGTCCGGCAAAAGAGCACGGGCGACCGGGATGTTCTCCCGATCGCCCGCGCGTGTGCTTCATCGGTCTTTCAGAACCGGCTGGGATCAGCGGTTGCCGCCGCGGTTGTCGCGCCGGCCCCGGTCGCCGCCCCGGCCGCGGTCGCCGCCGCGCCGGTCGCCACCCCTGTCGCCGCCACGGTC
>JBDLIY010000326.1:0-5041 GCA_039714635.1 Planctomycetota bacterium | reverse complement strand
CAGGTAGGCAGCTGTGAAGCCGTCGTCGACGAGCTTCCCCACCTCCGCCTCGGTGTCGATCTTCGAGCGCGCGTAGGCGGTGAGGGGGTTGAGCGGATCCCCCTCTTCGAGGTCCAGCTTCTCCCCCGCGCCGTAGACCGAGCAACTGCCGGAGAAGAGATAGCGGCCGACGCCGGCCTCCTTGGCGATCTTCGCGAGGCGCACGGAAGCGTCGCGGTTGATCCCGAGGGTGATCTCCGGTTCGAGGTCGCCCATGGGGTCGTTCGAGATCGCGGCCAGGTGCATGATGCAGTCGTGGCCCTCAACGTCCCGGTGGTCGATGGCCCTCACGTCCTTCCGGAGTTCGACGTCGGGGAGGACGAACGGCTCCCACTCACAGCCGTCGAAGAGGCCGATGTCGATGCCGGTGACGGTGTGACCGGCTTCTTTCAGCAACTGGACGAGGTGGACACCGATGTAACCCCGGTGCCCGGTGACGAAGACCTTCATGGGTTGACCTCCAGGTCCCTCAGAGCATCTCCACGGCCCACGGCGCTTCGCCGGCAGCCCACATCGCATTCAGTTGATCGCGGTCCCGCTGCGTGTCCATACAGGCCCAGAACCCGTCATGGCGGTACATCGCCAGCTGCTGGTCGTCGGCGAGCCGGACGAGGGGGCTCTGTTCGAGGACACAGTCCTCGTCCTCCTGGACGTAGTCGAGGAACTCGCGCCGGAAGAAGAAGTAGCCCCCGTTGATCCAGCTGTCCTGGAACTCGGGCTTCTCATCGAATTTGACGACCTCGTTGCCGGAGGTCTTGAGTTCCCCGAACCGGGAGGGCGGGTTGACGCCGAGAACGGTGCCGACCTTCCCCTCTCTGAGGTGGAACCCGAACTCCGAGGCCAGGTCGGCATTCGTCACGCCGTCACCGTAGCTGACCGCGAAGTTCTCCGCATCGCCGAGGTAGCGGCGTGCGGCCCGGGCCACGCGTCCGCCGGTCATCGTCAGCTCGCCGGTGTAGGCGAGGGTGACCTGCCAGTCCTGCTCGTGGTCGATGGAGTGCACCGTCATGTTGTTGGTCTGGAGCTCGACGGTGAAGTCGCTGTTCATCGACGCATAGTTGAGGAAGTACTCCTTGATGACCTCGGCCTTGTAGCCCAGGCAGAGCACGAAACGCTTGAACCCGTGGTGGGCGTACGTACGCATGATGTGCCAGAGAATCGGGTGATTCCCTACCGGCACCATGGGCTTCGGTCGAACCTCGGTTTCCTCACGCAGCCTGGTTCCCAGGCCACCGCAAAGAAGGAACACCGGCGTGTTGGATGATTCGGACAAAACGATCTCTCCTCCAACTGCCCCATTACCGGCATCGCGAACCAGCCGGGCTCACGTTGTCAGGCCGAGACGTGGCCCTGACTGGTACATCGGCTCAATGGGCGAGCCACCGCATGGTTGGCTGTAGCGAGTTGCCACCACGGAGTATCGCACTCGGCGTGCCGATCCGGGACAGAATGGACTCGGCAGAGAGGAGGGACGCGGCGCGGACCTGCCAGTGCATCGTGCTGCGAGAGAAACGCGGCCCGCCTTGGGTGGTTCCGAGAGCCGTATCGGCTGTCCGATTCCCGAAACGCGCGGGCCGCGCAGTGTTTCCGTCCGTCTGACGACTGATTCCACCCGGTTTATGTCCGCAAACCCCCAAAACTTTTCGCCATAAAGGATTTACGTCGATTTTTTCCTGAGAAGAATTGAATCTCGTTCCTGACAGGGGTATAGGGGAACCTCGCTAAGGGGCAACTGTAACCTTCATCGTGGGCGAAGGGCAGTTTCGACCTTTATGGCCGACCGCGCTACTTGGGGGTGCGGGACGCTGGCTTCCTCGAACGTGGAGATGAGGAAGGAGGGGTCGGTGAACATTCATCGGCTGACGGAACGCCGGGAGTTCGAGCAAGTCCGGCGCAAACTCGCATATCTTGCCTGGCGGAAATACCGCATTTCCGCCGAAAACGCGGAGGACATTGTCCAGACCGCGGTTACGACCTATTACGAGGTCAAATCCCGCTACGAAGGCGAGGAGAACCAGTACGCCATCCTCGTCGGCATCTTCTACAAGAAGTGCCTCGAACACATCGACGCGTCCCAGCGGGAAAACCGGAAGATCAAGAAGTTCCGCGCCAAGCCGGAGGTCCAGAAGGAAAACCCGTTCCTCCAGCCCGAGCGCGATCGCGAACAGAAGAGCGTCCTCGGCGACCTCATCGGACGCGAAGACGGCTCCCTGATCCTCTCCGCCCTGGCCGGGCTCAAGCCCGAGTCCCAGGAGCTCTTCCGGCTCATGCTCGAAGAGGACTACGACCGCAAGGACATGATCCGCCACTTCGGCGTCAACAAGAACACGTACGACACCAGGCTCCGGGCCGCACGCCTGGAACTCCGAGCCTCCCTGGAACAGAAGGGCGTCCTCCCCTGATTTCGAGCATCCGGGTCTGATTCCGGCGGCTTGGGCACGAGGGTTGCGAACGTCAGGGAGAATTCATCGTCACTTTACGTGGCGAAGAATTGACATTCGTTCGCAACATGGCAGAATGCCACCCGGTCGGTGCCGGGGAGCATCGGCCGACTCGAAAAGGGGCGCAGGACAGACCAGGTACGGGCAGGCACGGAGTGATCCAGCAACTTTCCAATCCCAGCGGAATGCGCAAGATCCGCGAGAAGCTCACCTTCCTCGCGTGGCGCAAGTTCCGCATCTCGGACCAGGACGCGCGGGACATCTTCCAGGCCAGCATCGCCACCTACTTCGAAGTCCGCCACCGCTACGGCGAGGACGAGAACCACACCGGAATCCTCGTCGGGATCTTCAACAACAAGTGCCTCGAGCACATCGACCGCTCCGTCCGCGAAGCGAAGAAGATCCGGAACTACGTCGCCGACGCTGACGCCGTCCGCGAGAACCCCCGCCTCGAGCCCACTGGCCGCGGGGCCGCCGAGAGCACGCTCGACCGCGTCGTCCATCGCGAGGACGCCGAGCATATCCTCAGTGCCCTGGCGGAGTTGCGTCCGGAAGCCCGTGAGATGTTCCGCCTCCTCATCGAAGAGGAAGTCGGGCGCCAGGGGCTCATCGAGCAGTACGGGCTCAACAAGAACACCCTCGACACGCGCCTTCACGTCTTCCGGAAAGAGTTCCGGAAGCTGCTGAAGAAGCGCGGCGTCGCAATCTGAAGTCCCAATATCCGGATTCTCTCCAAAGCAATCCGGCCCATCCTCCATACTCTCTTTGCAGGCCGGCTGCACCTCAGGTCGTTACGCACGTCCGGGGCGCGCGCCAGATAGGAGCGCGTTCCCCGGCGCAGTCCGATCTGCATGGGGCCGAAAGGAGGGTGCGCATTTGTACGGAGGGTCTGCCATCTCCGAGGGGAGCCACTGCACCGACCCCGCGTGCGGTAAGTTCCTGGTGCTGTACAGCTTGAAGAAGCTGTCGGCCAACGACAACAACCTCTTCGAAGCCCACCTGCTCGAGTGCGAGCAGTGCTTCGACGACCTGTCCGCCCTCGACCGCACCGCCGGCATCCTCCACCAGTACCTGGACGAGCCACCGGAAGGCCTGCCCTTCGCCCCCCAGGTCCTCAAGAAGGGAAACCGCCTCCGCCCCCTGGCCGTCGCCGCGTCGATCCTGCTGGTCGCCTTCGGCGCCTGGCTGCTTCGCGGGCAGTTCTCCTCCCCCGATGGTGAGCCGCTCCAGGCCGCGTCACACCAGGCAACGGCGTTCTCCGCCGACCTGGACGACGTAAGTCCCGAGCTCCGCGCGATTTTCTTCACGGCTCGGAGATGGGTGATGGGTGATCGCCCGGAGGAGGGGCGCGATCTGCTGAGCGTCGCGGAGGACCGCCGCGGCCCCGGAGGCACGGAGTTCTACGAGGTCCTGCGAGAGCGGGCGATCCTCGAGATGCAAATGGGCGCGCCCATCGAGGCGATGAACATCCTCCTGAACGCCATCGACGAGGCGATGAAGTCGGACCACGTTCAGAAATATCAGCAGATCGCCCTTACCCGTGTCCTCCTGGCGCAACTGAACTTCATTCAGCGGCTCAATCAGCAGGAAGGTGACGAAGCCCTCGCCCAGGCCGAAGCCGACGCCGAGGCCGCGGAGTCCCTGGAGACCTCCTACCTCATCCTCGAGGCCCAGTGCCACCACGCCCTCCTCGTGAAGGGCAAGTACACAGCGGCCCTGGAGCTCGCGAACCAGGCCCTGGCCCTCCTGCCGGAGCCGACGCCCCGCGCGCTGCTCCTCGTGGCCCGGGCCAACGAGGCGCTGGCCGTGGCGTCCGGTGTGGACGGCAAGCCCCTCATCGCGCAGGCGCTGCAGCTCGTCGATCGGGCGTACATCCTGGCCGAGGCCGACAAGGACGAGGACGACCGTGCGAACGCGCTGGCCCTGGAGGGCCGCCTCAACCTGCTGACCGGCGACCTGAACCAGGCCTACCGGAACCTCTCCACGGCCGTCGAGATCTACGGCGACTACTGCCTGAGCTTCCAGAGCCTGAACGCCAGGATCAACCTGGCCCACGTCTACCTGCGGCAGAACCGGGTGAAGGACGCCGAGCGGATCCTGACCCCGATCCGGCGCGCCGAGGAACGCATGAACAACCCCTACCTGACGTTCGACTACCACCGCATGGCGGCCTGGATCGAGCTGAAGGGGGGAGACGAGCGCGCGGCCGAGAAGCACTTCAAGGAGGCGGAGGCAATCGGTCGCCGACTCTTCAGCACCTGGATCCGGCAGACGGAGATGAGGGACGTGAGGATGTTCCTGAACTCGCCGAAGGCCGAACCCAAGCTGCCGAAGGCGTTTTCGACCGGGATCTACTGAAGTCGGGGTGTGTACGTAGCTCAGCACCTTCCTTGTCGCCCAAGCTGAAGAGGGCGCGACCACACCCGGGCCTGCTCTCCGGGGGGACGTACCGGCCCACGGGCTACAACGCGCTCTGACCCCAGTCTGATGACGGCCCTCCTTCGCGAAGGCCGACACCTCGTCCCCCCGCCATGCCGGCTCCCTTCCTCGAGCCCCTCGGC
>JBDLIY010000325.1:0-5061 GCA_039714635.1 Planctomycetota bacterium | reverse complement strand
TCGCAGGCGCGGGAGGTCGGGGAGTCGATCCGGGACCACGTGAACCGGGAGCTGACCGAGTGGGCGCGGGAGGAGCACGGCGTCGAGTCTCGTCTCGAGCTCGAGCTGGAGAAGGTCTACCGGCGGTTCTTTTTGCCGAACGTGCGCGGTGGGGGCGAGGGCAGCAAGAAGCGGTACGCGGGCGATCGCGAGACGGGCGGGGAGCCGGAGTTGGAGCTGGTCGGCCTCGAGGCGGTGCGGCGGGACTGGCCGGAGGCGGGGCGGCGTTTCCAGACGGAGCTCTTGCGGCGGGCGTTCAGGGCGGAGGACGTGGACGGGTACGTCTTCGAGTTCGTGCGGTCGCTGCGGCGGGGGGAGCTGGATGGGGACCTCGTCTACCGCAAGGTGTTGCGCAAGGACCCTGACGAGTACGTGAAGGCGAGTCCGCCGCACGTGCGGGCGGCGCGGCGGGCGGGGCTCGGCAAGGGCGCGGCGGTGCGGTACGTGATCCGCCCGGACGGCCCGACGCCGGTGGGCCGGGACGAGTCGGTGCCGTCGGGCCTGGACCACGATCACTACGTGAGCCGCGTGCTCCAGCCGATCGCGGATGCGATCCTGCCGTTTCTGGGCAAGCGCTTCGAAGAGATCAGCGGCGACGACCCGCAGCTGACGCTCTTCTGAACATCGTCGAGTGGCGCCCGATCGCCTACACTGTCCGCAAATCAGGACTCAGGGAGGTCGAATTGCGCTCCAGCATCCGGTTGGCCAGGATCCTGCCCGTCATCCTTCTCGCCGTCGCGGCCGGGGGCGCAGCCCTGGGGCAGGCTGACGACGGTCCGTTCGTGCTCATCGACTTCGAGACCGGCGGCGTTGAAATGAGCGTCAAGGGCTCCCAGATGCTGCAGACCCGGGACGGCGACCGCGGCTCCTACGGCCGCTGGGTCGTCGAGGACGCGCCCGAAGGCGCGGGGCTCTGGATCCTCAACATGCCGCCCGACCTGTCGGCTTACCGCGCCGTGAGTTTCCGGATCCGGCGGGAGTCGGAGAGCTGCGGGATGGTCTTCCTGCGGGTTCACACGAAGCCGAAGGGGGAGATCTTTCACCGCGTGCCGGGCATCGGGAAGGAGTGGCGGACGATCGTGTTCGCGCTCGACGCAATGCCCATCCGCGGGCCGTACAACCCGCTCCAGCCGAAGGAACTCGCATTCTGGCTCGTGGCCCCGAAGGCCGGCGAGTACCACATCGACGACGTCCGCTTCCTGAAGGAGTACTCGCCGCCGGAAGACCTCGTCGAGCGGTGCGCGGCGGAGACGTTCACGATCGCCGACTTCGAGACCCCCGGCGCGATCGACTGGCTGGACTACAAGGGTTGCACGCTCTCCACCGCGCCGGCGGGGAAGAAGGACAAGGACGGGACCTGCCTCCGCTGGAGCATCGACGGCAGCGCGGACCCGGCGGGGATCTACTTCTTCGACATCCCCCTCGACATCCGGCAGTACCGCGCCATCCGCTTCCGGATCCGGGCCGAGAAGACGATCGGGAAGCCGTTCGGCGTGAAGCTCCAGTCCGGATTCGACAACGGCCTGACGATCGATGTCGAGGGCGTGGGCAAGAAGTGGAAGGAGATCGAGGTTCTGCTGCCGGTCATGCGCGACCAGGGCTTCTTCCTGCCGCGGCGCCTGGAGAACTTCGGCATCTTCCTGTTCCGCCCGAAGCCGGCCGTCGTCTACCTCGACGACATCCGCCTCGTGAAGGGCGAGAACGGCTGGCGATATTCGAGCGACGAGATGAAGGTCGTGCTGTTCGGCAAGAGGCGGGCGCGCAAGGCGAAGCGGATCACCACCTCGCACTTCGACCTCTACACCGACTCCAAGGCGGCCGTCTCCGGGTTCCCGGAGGGGCTCGAGAAAGCTTACGAGTTCGTGAAGCTCGAGCTCGGCCTCGAGGAGATGGCGGAGCCGCTGCCCGTCTACATCTTCCAGAACCAGGGAGGCCTGAAGGGCTTCCTCGTCGACCACTGCGGCATGTCGGGCTCGGAAGCCGCCGGTCTCTACGGGATCGCGAACGCGCGCCACATCGCGGCGCTCTACCATGCGCCGGAGTCGGCCTTCATCGTGCGGCAGATGACGCGCGCGCTCGTCCACCGCTCCTGGGGGCGCGAGGGTGGATCCTGGTTTCAGGACGGTGTGGCGAAGTACATCGAGTTCCGGTGGCAGAAGCAGAGCGCGGCCGAGCAGTTCGCCTCCCGGATCCGGAGTGACAGCTACGTTCCCCTGAGCGAACTCCTGGCGATGGGGAAGTTGTTCCGGCAGGGAAGCGCGAAGGGTGGCTCCGGCAGCGCGGACGCCCTCTCCCGGCAGGCCGCGGCGTTCTACGAGTTCCTCGCCCGCGGGCCGCTGAAGACGAAGTGGTCCGCGGCTCGGCCGGTCCTCGCGACGGCGCCGGTGAAGGACTCGGGACGCGTGAATCAGGTGGAGAGTCTCTTCGGGATGTCGATCCCGGAGATCGAGGAGGCGTGGGTCGAGTGGGGGAGCCGACCGCCCCGTGACGATTGACGGGCTGGACGGTGAATGTTCGGGGTCGGATGGCCCCGCTCACCTCTCAGCCGCCGGAGCGCCGGACGGTGTAGCCCTCAGCCTCGAGCGCCGCGACGATCGCATCCCGGTGGTCGCCCTGGATCTCGATCACTCCGTCGCGGACCGTGCCGCCGGAGCCGCACTTCTTCTTCAGGCGCTTGCCGAGCTTCGTCAGCTTCGCGGCGTCGAGGGGGACGCCGGTCACCACCGTGACGGTCTTGCCGCGGCGGCCCTTCTTCTCGATCGCGACACGCACGACGCCGTCTCCGGTCGGGGTGGCGCCGGAAGCGTCGCACGCGCACTTCGCCACGGGCTGTCCGCAACCCGGGCAGGTGCGGCCGTGTTTCGATGACCAGACGAGTCCGCCTTCGCTTCCCATCGCGGTGCTCCTTCGGGACGAGACGCGATAGGATGGCATGCGACTCTGGCGCGCAGGAGGAAACACGTGAACGATCACGACTTCGAACTCTTCAAGATCGCCTTCCACTACGTCCAGGAGCACCGGTTCGCCCGGATCAAGGACTCGGTGAGCACGCTCCACCTGGTGGGGGATGACCAGAACCTTCACTCCGAGTTCCGCGCGATGATCCAGCGGGTGTACCGGGCGGTGAAGCAATCCTACGAGGCCGTCCAGGAATTGGACGCCTGAGCCGCGTCAGAACCGGTACGGGGAGAGCGGATTGCGCGCGTGCTCCCCGGAGGTGATCTCCCGGGCCGCGAGGTCGCCCACGGCGGCGCTGACTGTGACGCCGTGGCCGTCGAGACCGGCGACCCAGTAGAGTCCGGGCCGCACCGGGTCCCAGCCGACCACGAAGAGGTCGTCGCGGGAGAATGACCGCTGGCCGGCCCACCGCCGGCGGACGGGCAGGTCGGCCAGCGCGGGGTTGCGCAGCACCAGCTTCTCGGCCAGCCACTCGTCCGCTGCGGGGTCGACGACGGCCTCTCCGGGCTCCTGCGTCGTCTCGTCGCAGCAGGACATCAGGAACCCGCCGGACTCCGGCCGGCAGTACCAGAACGCCGTGTCGTGCCAGACGAACGGGAGATGCGGATCGGCGCCGTCGACCGGTCCCGTGCTGAAGAGGTGTCGGCGTCGGGCCGTGAGGCCGATCGTCTCCGCTGCGCCGACCTCGCCGAGTTGGCCCGCCCAGGCTCCGGCTGCGTTCACGACGACGTCCGCTTCGATCGTGCCCGCGTCCGTCGCGACGCCGGTGGCCCGGCCGTCCTTCACGACGATCTCGTCGACCTCGACGCCGGTGCGGATCTCCGCGCCGCCGGCCGTCGCCTCCTCCTGGTAGAGGGCGAGCAGGGCGGAGATGTCCGCGACGCCGTCGTCGGGGGTGAGCCATCCGCGCACGAAGGCCGATCCGGGGAGCCAGGGGGCGATGTCGTCCGGCGGGTGGTCGAGCTCCAGGACTTCGCGGCCGGCCTCGCGGCTGCGCTCGGCGGCTTCGCGGAGCACGATGCGGTGGAGGCCGTCGGCCAGGACGAGTCCTCCGGTGCGCTCGAAGGCGTCCCCGCCGCCGATCCGCGCGATCTCTTTGGCGGAGGCGATCGCGAGGTCTTGCTCCCACGGGTCCATGAGGAGGGTGCGGATCATCCCGGCGTTCCGCCCGGAGGCGTGCTGCCCGGGCGCGGGTTCACGCTCGAGGACGAGCACCCGGTCGTCGCCCCGTCGAACGAGGGCCCGGGCCGTCGCCATGCCGGCGAACCCGGCCCCAATGATCACGATCGTCGCCACGCCGGATGGTACTCATAGGCATCGCCGGACCGTAGTTCTTCCCTGCCAGCAACTTGAGACCGTGGGTTGCGCCATCGCGAGGCGCATCGCGGCGGATTGGCGAGTCCAAATCGGGAAATGCGCGTCTCTACTTACATGAAGAGACTCCAGATTGAGGACGGTCCCGGTGAGGCCTACAACGTGTCGGTCCGGGTGAACTGGGGAAAGTGGCTTCTGAATCCGGAGGTGTGCGCCCGGATCCTGATCCGCCTCCTGAACAAGTGCGCGGCGGAGTTCGGCGTGTCGATCCTCGCCTACGTGCTGATGTCCAATCACTTCCACCTCGTCTGCCAATCTCCACCCGATCCCCTCTACCGTCGCCTCACCACGAGGGTGACGAAGAACCGCCACCGGGTTCCCTGGCCCCCTCACCATCTCAAGGCGTCCGTCCTGCGACAACTGATGCACCAGCTCCTGTGGCGAAGCTCCCGCTGCATCCAGCGGGAACTGGGGATCAAGGGCCACCTGTGGGAGACGAGCTACTTCGCGACGCAGATCCAGGACGTGACCCAACTGCTGGTGGCCGTTGCTTACGACCACCTCAACCCCGTCGTGGAGAACATGACTCTCCGCCCGGAGGACCACGCGCGGAGTTCCGCGGCCTGGTGGGCCGGCGAGGCTCCCGCCGAGGTCGAATTCCTGCGGCATCCCCTGCCGTTCGACCTGGAGATCGTCGACTTCCGCGCGTCCCTTCTCGCGCTGCAGGCGGACAAGATCGGTGTCCGGATC
>JBDLIY010000324.1:0-5085 GCA_039714635.1 Planctomycetota bacterium | reverse complement strand
GGCCTTCGGGCACCTGGCGGAGAGGCAGTTGATCGCGGCGACTTCGCGCCAGGCCTACCGGGTCTCGGTGCCCGCCCTCGGCCAGGGGCGCTACGCCGCACGCGGCGTCTCGGCCTCGAAGTCCGAGGTCCACGCCAGCGTGGATCGGCTGGACCGCGGGATCTTCCCGGGCGCGTTCTGCAAGATCACGGAGGACTACCTCACCGGCGATCCCGACAAGTGCAACGTCATCCACGCCGACGGAAGCGGGACGAAATCGGCCCTCGCCTACCTCGCCTACCGCGAGACGGGCGACCCCTCCGTGTTCCGGGGCATTGCGCAGGGCAGCCTCGTGATGAACGTGGACGACCTCCTGTGCGTCGGTGCCGTGGACGGACTCCTCGCCAGCAGCACGGTGAACCGCAACGCTCGCAACTTCCCCGGCGAGGCCCTGGGGCAGCTGATCCGCGGAACCGAGGAGTTCCTGGCGACGCTCCGGGACTGCGGGGTCGGCATCCACGGCGGGGGAGGGGAGACGGCCGATGTCGGCGACCTGACCGGCACCGTGTCCGTGGACTCCTGCGTCACCGCCGTCCTGCGGAAGTCCGAGGTGATCACCGGCGACAGGATCCGGCCGGGGCTGGCGATCCTCGGCATCGCCTCGTACGGGCAGGCGAGCTACGAGACCCGGGAGAACAGCGGCATCGGCAGCAACGGCCTGACGAGCGCCCGTCACGACCTCCTGGCCGGCACCTACGCGAGGAAGTACCCCGAGACCTTCGACAAGCGGACCCCGAAGGACCTGGTCTATTGCGGGCCGTACCGTCTGGAGGACCCCCTGCCCGGCTCGGAGCAGACGGTGGGGGAGGCCCTGCTGAGCCCGACCCGCACGTACGCCCCGATCGTCGCGAAGCTGCTCGCCGAGGTGCCGGACAAGGTCCGGGGCCTGATCCACTGCTCGGGCGGCGGCCAGACGAAGTGCCTGCGTTTCGGCCGCAAGGTCCACTTCGTGAAGGACGACCTGCTGCCGATCCCCCCCGTGTTCACCGCGATCCAGAGGGCGAGCGGGACGACCTGGAAGGAGATGTACCAGGTCTACAACATGGGCCATCGCATGGAGGTCTACTGCGGGAAGCGGGACGCCGGGAAGCTCCTGTCGATCATCCGCTCCTTCGGTGTCGACGCCCGACAGATCGGCCACACCGGGAAGAGCGGGAGGAAGGACGGCGGGAACCACCTGACGCTGATGCACGGGAAGCGGAAGCTCGCCTACTCCCTCTGACTCCCGGAGCGGCTGGACGTCATCCACGCCGGGGATTCGACGCTCCCGCCGGCGTCGAGGGCCCGCCCCGGCGAGGGAGCCGCCCTTCGCCGGGACGGAGTGAGTCGTCGATCAATCGTCGGTCAGGAACGAACCCTCCTCGGTGATCGTCCGGTTGCCGCTCTCCTCCTGCGCGATGACCTCGAGCTTGTACTCGGTGTCGGGCTCGAGGAACTCCGCCGGGACCGTGACGGAGGTCCGGGTCGGCGGGAGGATGACCGTGAACGTCTGGAGGATCGGCTCGTCGTCCTCCTTCTCCACGACCACGATGTACTGCGTGATCGTGACCGGGTCGCCGTTCGTGTCCTTCGTCACCGGGTCGAAGCTGGCGACGAAACCCAGGTGGCTCACGACGTCGTCCTCGGCCGGGTAGAGATTCGTCGGCGGCGCCGGCAGGACGTGAGTGAACTCGGCCTCCCCGACGAGCGTGTCCCCGTCGATCCCCTTCCCCACGAACCCGTACTCCCCCTCGGGGAAGCGGTCGAGGAACTCCTCCATCGAAAGCACGGAGGACGGCGGCTCGACGCTCTCGAAGAAGCCCTCGGTGAGGCCGTGGTCCTTCAGGTTCCTCTTCGTGCGGACGTTGAGGATCGTCTTCCCGTCGTCGTTGCGGACCTTCATCTTCGTGAAGCCGTCACAGTCCCAGAAGAACTGGATCCCGTAGTCCGTATCCGTGGAGTTCCACTCGATGAAGACTTCCGCTTCGTCGAGCTCCACCTCCTCGCCGTTCGCGAGGGCGTCGCTCCATACCGCGCCCATCACCGCCAGAAGAACGACACCCACCGTCAACAGCAACAGCCGTGTGCTGGTCATGTTCCTTGCCTCCACAGGTTCTCGTTGGTGACCTCCGGTCGGCGTTCCGACCGTTCGTGGAGACATTCTGGAGAGAGACGGTGAACCGCATCTGAACGGGTTCGGATTGCCCGGATCCCGGATGCCGGGTAGCGTACCCGGCATCGTGCCGCCTTTCCCCGACCGGAGGAACATGACGACCGACGCCGACGCGACGCCGCCCGTCCAGCGCTTCGGGACGTTTCTCGGAGTCTACACGCCGTCGGTCCTGACCATCCTCGGCCTCATCATGTACCTCCGGTTCGGCTGGGTCGTGGGCAACCTCGGCCTGCCGGTGACCATCCTGGTCGTGCTGATCGCCAGCTCGATCACGTTCATCACCGCCCTGTCGGCGTCGGCCGTGGCCACGAACATGAGGGTCGGCGTGGGCGGCGAGTACTACATGATCTCGCGCAGCCTGGGCCTCGAACTGGGCGGCGCCATCGGCATCCCGCTGTTCCTCTGCCGGACCCTCAGCATCACCTTCTACTGCTTCGGGCTGGCCGAGGCCGTGCTCGCGCTCTGGCCGGCATCGTGGGGCGCTCCCCCGGAGTACGCCGTCCAGGTCATCGCCGCGGCGCTGATCCTGCTGATCACCGCGGTCTCGGGGAAGAGCGCGGCGCTGGCCCTGCGACTGCAGATCCCGATCATGATCGCGGTCGGCGCGTCCCTTCTCGCGCTGCTCGTCGGAGCGTTCTCGGAAGGCACCCGGGCGCCCGAACTCCAGGTCACGCTCCGGACCGCGCCCGAGGGGTTCTGGTACGTGTTCGCGGTGTTCTTTCCCGCCGTGACCGGGTTCACCGCGGGGATCGGGATGAGCGGCGACCTCGAGGATCCCCGGCGATCGATCCCCCGGGGGACGATGGCCGCCGTCGTCACCGGCACCGCGGTCTACGTGACGGTCCCGGTCGTCCTGGCCTGCACCGCCCGGGTGACGCCCGAGGAACTCGCCGTGCCCGGCGTCGTGTGGGTGAGCGTAGCGGCGCTCGGCTCCTGGCTCGTCTTCCCCGGACTCTGGGGCGCGATCCTGTCCTCGGCGTTCGGCAGCGTCCTCGGCGGACCGCGCGTTCTCCAGGCCCTCGCCGCGGACGGCCTCGCTCCCTCCTTCCTGGCCCGCGTGTCGAAGACGGGCCAGCCGACGATCGCCACCTGGATCTCCGGGGGCATCGCCCTCGCCGCGGTGGCGCTCGGCGAGTTGAACGCGGTCGCCCAGTTCGTGACGATCCTGTTCCTCACCCTCTACGTCGTCATCAACCTGGCCTCGGCGCTCGAGAGCCTCGTGGGGGACCCGTCCTACCGGCCCACGATCCGCGTTCCCTGGTTCGTGTCGCTGCTCGGATCCATCGGCGCGATCGTGGTCATGTTCCTCATCAGCCCCTGGGCCTGCCTCGCGGCCGTCGTGCTGGAGAGCCTGCTCTACCTCCACCTCCGGCGACGCGCGATGCGCAAGCGGTGGGGCGACGTGCGGGCCGGCCTCTGGGTGGCCCTCGCCCGGTGGTCGCTCCTGAAGCTGCGTCGCCACGAGAGCGACCCCCGCAACTGGCGGCCGCAGATCCTGCTTTTCGGCGGCGACCCGGGGAAGCGCGCGGACCTGGTCCGGCTCGCGTCGTGGTTCAACCAGGACCGCGGGATCGTCACGGTCTGCCGGCTCGTCGTGGGCAACCTGGAGGACGCTCCCGACCAGGAGCCGCTGCGCCTGGAGATGGACCGGGAACTCGACGAGGCGGGCGTCGTCGCCTTCCCGGAGGTCCACGTCGTCTCCGATTTCGAGCGCGGCTTGCTCGCCGTGACCCAGGCGAACGGCATCGCCGGGCTGCAGTGCAACACGGTCATGTTCGGCTGGTCGAGGCGAAAGGAACGCCTCGAGTCGCAGCTGAGAATCCTCCGGGCGGTGTCCCGGGCCGGAAAGAGCACGATCATCACGCGTCTCAACTGGGCCCACGAGCCCGGGCGGGACAAGCGCATCGACATCTGGTGGGGAGGACTCCAGAACAACGGGGACCTCATGCTGCTGCTGGCCTACCTCCTCCGGCTGAACCCCGAGTGGCGGGACGCGGCGATCCGCGTCCGCTCGATCGCCCGGGACGAGGAGGAGCGGGAGCGCCAGCGGGAAGGGCTCGCCCGAATGCTGCCGGAGACCCGCATCGGCGCGGAATCGGAAGTGATCGTGAAGCCGCCCGACCGCGAGGTCACGGACCTGCTGCACGGACTCAGTCGCGACGCGGACGTGGTGTTCCTGGGCCTCATGGAACCGGAGCGCGGCGGCGAGTCCGAGTACGCCGAGCGGATCATGGAACTCTCCGAGGGTCTCAGTACGACGATCTTCGTGCGCTCCGCCGGTGAGTTCGCGGGGCGCCTGATCTAGCCCGGGGAGCGGGCGGCCCCTACTCCCCGTCTCCGTCCTCCTCCCCGCGCTGCTCCTGCTCCGGCAGGCCGAACACCACCGGGGGCGGGCGGCGGGCCGGCTCGCCGAGCGTGCCCTTCACGATCTCCCTCGCCTCCGTCCGCCCACTCTCCTCGGCGCCCTCCACCTCGCCCTCCCTCGGGTAGTCGAGCGGGTCGCCCACGCCGGGATCGCGGTTCACGAAGAGCGTCTGCGTCGGGAACGCGAACTCCACGCCGAGCCGGCTCGCGAGGCGGAGGATGTCGTTGAACAGCCGATGCTTCTCGCGGAGCTCGATCGACCAGTCGTCGACCTCGAAGAAGGCGTACAGCAGGACGTCGACCGAACTCTCCGAGAAGGCGTTCAGGTAGACGTGGTAGTAGTCCTTCCGCGTGAAGGGATGGCGGCGGATCAGCTCCCGGGTCCCCTCGCAGAACGCGTCGATCTTCTCCGGCGGCGTGCTGTAGGTCAGCGAGAGCATCGTCTTCACCCGCCGGTACCGCCGCGCCCCCATGTTGTCGACAGTGGCGCTGATGAGGTTGCCGTTCGGGATCGTGATCAGCGAGTTGTA
>JBDLIY010000323.1:0-5100 GCA_039714635.1 Planctomycetota bacterium | reverse complement strand
CTCGGGGATGAACTGAGCCCTGTAACCTATGATATGGTGTACCTTGAAAATGAATACCTCAAGGTGACCATCCTTCACGGCAAGAATCGCTCAAGCTCCGGAATGCGAAACACAGACCACCCGATGGAAAAACGATTCCAAGCGTGGTATTCAACTGCCCATCCGGTACAAAACCGACGCGGAATCCGATACGTAACCGGGGGCTCTGTACGTCCGGAGGATTCGATGACGACGCGGTTCACACTCGCCGTTCTCGCCGTACTGCTGATCGTGCCCGCCGCCGCGGGCTACGACGCCACGCTCGCCAAGCAGGCGTCGGTGATTTATCTCACGGTGGAGGGGCGGTCCCACTCCATCCTCTTCGTACACTCCGCGGTCTCGGCCCGGGACGGCGGGAAGCTCGACCTGAAGGTGAAATTCCACCCGGACCTGCCCGTGTGGATCGGCGACGAGAAGCTCGAGCCCGGCGAGCGGACCTGGCGTCTCCGCGAGGCGGGGCCGCACGACTGGACGATCGGTCCGGCCTCGAAGGACAACAAGGGCCGCCACGCGCTCCTCGTCCGGAAGACGGGGGCGAGCCGGGAGTGGCTCACCGCCGCGCTCACGCCCCATCCGTCGGGCGACGTCGTCCTCCTCTCGATCGGGATCGGGGACCGGGAGGGAACGCTCGTCCTCGGCCTGCGGAAGCAGGCGAAGGTCGAGGCCGGCGGCGGCAAGGTCGACCTCCGGGCCCTCGTGCAGGAGCGGGACCGCCTCCTCACCGCCGCGGCCGCGATCGAGAAGGCGAGGCGGACGCGCCACCTCTGGACGGGACTGCTCCTCGATCTCGGCAACCGGATCGTGACGACCGGCGAGAAGTGCTGGATCGACGGCTTCGACTTCAGCCGCGACGACGACTGGGTGCGGTTCGGGATCCGCGGGCACCTGCACAAGGACCTGTGCACGCCGAAGGAACTCTCCGAGAACCTGCAGAGCGGGCCCCTGGCGAAGGTCTTCCCGAAGTTCCTCAACCCGAAGTGGTCGGCGGCGGACGAGGCCGGCTTCCGGGCCTTCGGGGTGAGCGCCCAGATCCCGGCCGCCGACTGGAGCAAGGTCGAGCCGCTCCCGGCGAGGGCGGACGGGAGCGACGTGGCGAAGGTCTCCGAAGAGATCCTGCTGCTCGAGTCCCGGATCGCTCACCTGGCGCCGGCCATGGTGACGGACCTCAAGCAGGGCCGCACGCTCCTCCTCGAGGTCAAGCGGGAAGCCATGGCGCTGATCTCCGGCATCCGTCCCGGCACGCCCGAGGAGGCGCCTTCCGGACTCGGGACGTTCGAGGTCTCCCTGAAGGTCACGGGCTCCTCCGCCGGGATCGTTACGTTCCTCCGTCTGCTGGAGGACCGGCCGGAGCCGCTGCGCATCGTCCCGGTGTCGCTCTCGGGGACGAAGTTCGGCCCGGAGCTCTCCCTCAAACTCGTCTTCCTCTCGGTCCGCCCGCTTTCGACACGGCGGCCGCGGGTGGCGGCGATGGCGCAGTCGCGCGGCCGCGGGCCGGACTACGCAGAAGTCGAGAAGGCGTACCTCGACGAAATCGGCTCTCCCGGCGACCGGCCCTTCACCGCGCCGGCGTGGAAGCGGGATCCCTTCGCCGCGCCCACGAAGGACGGGGAGTGACGCGGGAACGCTCCGCCCCTTGACCGCTCCCGGAGGCCCGCCGTACGCTGCCCGGGCATGGATACCGGCCGGCTCAGGGATCGAATCGAGGAACTGACCGGCCGGCGCGCGCCGAAACGGATCACGGTCACCGGCGATACGACCGAGTTCATGCGGGTCCAGCCCGGCCACGTCCTCACCCTCGGCGGGCAGCACTACTACGTCGAAGGGGACATGCGCGAGGGGCGCTTCGGCCTGGACGACGACCCGAAGTTCTGGGTGAAGAGGTGCCGCGAACTCTCGACCGGAGATCGGAAGGTCCTGAAGCTCGTCTTCCACGAGGAGTTCCGGATCCGCATCGGGCTGCTCGCCATCCACTGCCTCCGCGACGCCGCGAAGGAGGCCGCCGTCCTGGACCGCGTCCGTGGTGACGAGCGCTTCATGCAGGGCTACGCGGTGCCCGACGACCGTGGGAACCAGGTCCGCATCATCGACCTCATCCGCGGGAAGAGCCTCTACCGCCGGCTGCGGGACCTCTCGTTCGATCACCGCACCTGGTTCGAAACGGAGTTCCCCGCGTACCTCGCGAAGCTCGTCGGCTCCGTCCGCGCCGTCGCCGACCTCCACGCGGCCGGCCTCCACCACGGCGACATCCGCACGGACCACATCTTCATCGAGCGGGACACGGAACGGTTCCGGTGGATCGACTTCGACCTGGAGCCGGACGTCCCGGACTTCGACGTGTGGTCCCTCGGAAACGTGCTCCTCTACGTCGTCGGGATGGGGGAGCACACGAGGAACGACGTGGCGCGGCGCGGGCTCGGGAACGGAAGCCTGATCGACGAGGACGCCTCCGCCTTCTTCCCGCACCGGGTGATGAACCTGCGGAAGGTCTTTCCGTACGTCCCGGCGGATCTCAACGAGGTGC
The DNA here is from genome assembly GCA_039714635.1 of Planctomycetota bacterium. Lineage (GTDB taxonomy): Bacteria > Planctomycetota > JAJSAM01 > JAJSAM01 > JAJSAM01 > JBDLIY01. Next base: position 2,540 of record JBDLIY010000323.1, on the reverse strand, counting down.
TGATGCACTTCTCGTTCGGGACGCGGGACTTCTACGAGACGGCGGAGGAGTTCCTCGCGGATCTCGAACCGGTCGCGGCGCGACTCGCCGGCGAGGGGGAGCGGACATGAAGACGGCGATCGTCGGGGCCGGGAAGGGCTGCCGTTCGCTCCTCGAGTTTCTGCTGGAGGGCGGCCTGACGCAGCTCTCCCTCGACGTGCGTCTCGTGTGCGACATCGCGGAGGACGCGCCCGGCCTCGCGTTCGCGCTGGAGTGGGGGATCCCGGTCTGCCACTCGCTCGACGAAGCGCTCGCCATGCCGGGCCTCGAGCTCGTCGTGGAGTTGACGGGGCGGGACGACGTCGCCGACGAGATCTACCACCGCCTGCCGGCCGGCGTCCGCGTCTTCGACCACATGCTGGCCCGCATCTTCTGGGACCTCATTCACACGGAGCGGCACCTGCGCGCGGAGCGGGCTTACGCACAGAAGATCCTCGATTCCATCCCGGACATCGTTCTCGTCGTGGACCGGGACAAGCGCGTGAAGGCGGTGAACGCGGCGTTCACGAAGTACACCGGCCGGTCCCGCGACGAGGCGCTGGGGGAGCTCTGCCACTGGGCGCTCTGCCGTCGGGAGGAGGAGCTGGAATCGGACGAGCACTTCTGCCCGTTCGAGGACGTGCTCCGGACCGGCCAGCGGCGGATCGTGTCCCAGACGAAGGAGTCCGGGGACGGGCGCGTGGACGACTTCGAGCTGACGATGACACCCCTTCGCGACGAGAGCGGGGAGATCGTCGAGGTCGTCGAGGCGCTGCACCCGATCCGGGAGCGCGTTCGCCTGCGGCAGGAGGTGGAGGCGTTCGCCCAGCGGTTCCGGCAGTTCATCGATTCCGCCCACGACCTCATCTCGATCAAGGACCTCGACGGGCGCTACCAGGTCGTGAACCGGGCGACGGCGGAGTTCCTCGGCGTCGGGATCGAGGATGCCGTGGGGAAGAAGATCGCCGAGATCGCCGGTCCGAAGATCGCAGGGCTCGTGATCGGACACGACCGGGAGGTCATCGAGAAGCGCACCGCGATCACCTACGACGAGATGCTGCCGTACGGAGGTCGCGAGCACTACTACAACACCGTCCGCTTTCCGCTGTTCGACTACTTCGGCGACGTGGTGGGGGTCTGCACGATCTCCCGTGACGTGACGCGCGAGAAGGCGCTGCAGCGCGAGCTCCGCCATGCCGACAAGCTCGCCTCCCTGGGCAAGCTGGCCGCCGGCATCGCCCACGAGATCAACAACCCCCTCACCGGGATCCTCTCCTTCGCCGAGGACCTGCTGGAGGAGGCGGAGGACGGTGACATCCGGGCCGACGACTACCGCGTCATCATCCGCGAGACGCTCCGCTGCCGCGGGATCGTGAGGAACCTCCTCGACTTCTCGCGGCAGTCGAAGCCCCGGATGCGACGGTGCGACCCGAACGCGGTGGCGGAGAAGACGCTCGACCTGGTGGAACGCCTGGCGACGTTCCGGGACATCGACGTGGAGCGGCGCCTCGACCCGGGCTGCCCGGCGATCCTCGGCGACGCGGGGCAACTCCAGCAGGTCGTCCTGAACCTCCTCGTCAACGCGACGGAGAAGATGCCCGGCGGCGGGGAGCTTCTGATCGAGACGGGCGCGACGGAGGACGGTCTCCACGCCTTCCTGACCGTGGCCGACCGGGGTGAGGGGATCCCGGACGAGGTCCTCGAGCGGATCTTTCAGCCGTTCTTCTCGACGAAGAAGACCACGCAGGGCCTGGGGCTCGCGGTGAGCTGGGGCATCGTGGAGCGGCACGGCGGACGGATCGAGGCGGGCAACCGGGAGCGCGGCGGTGCATACTTCCGGGTGATCCTGCCCGCGGGAGGAGACGAAGATGAGTGATCCGGTCACGGTCCTGGTGGTGGACGACGAGCAGGTCGTCCTCGACGGCGTCGGCCGTCACTTGAAGCGCGACGGCTACGCGGTGAAGACGGCGCTCAACGCCGCGGACGCCCTCGCGATCCTCGGATCCGACGGCGCCGACGTGCTGATCTCGGACCTGATGATGCCGGGGATGGACGGCCTTCAGCTCCTCGACCGCATCTCGGATCTCGAGACGTCGCCGCCGGTCATCATGATCACCGGCTACGCGACGATGCGGACGGCGCTGCAGGCGTTGCGAAAGGGTGCCTTCGACTACATCGCGAAGCCGTTCACGCGGGCGGAGTTGCTCGGCGTCGTCGCCCGCGCGTCGCGCCGCGCCGCGATGGCCGCCACCACCGGGGGGCCACCGGAGGGCTACCGCGGCTACGGCCACTGCTGGGTGGAAGACCTGGGCGACGGCACGGCGCGGATCGGCCTGGACAGTGACTTCGCGGCCACGGTCGGCACGCCGGAGGACCTGGAGCTGCCCCAGACGGGCGACTTCCTGGAGCAGGGGAGTGCGTGTCTGAAGCTGGAGTCGGCGGACGGCCGGTCGCACGTGCTCTGGACGCCGGTCTCCGGCACGGTGATCGAGGTGAACGCGGATCTCACGTACGACGCCGCG
>JBDLIY010000322.1:0-5103 GCA_039714635.1 Planctomycetota bacterium | reverse complement strand
CCCCGGCCCGGAACCCCTGCCGCCGCGTGACCGTCCGCCGGAACCGCTTCAGGATCTCGTTCGGCAGGATCGTGCGCGTCCGGACGTCGCGGACCCGGAAGCCGGCCCGCGTCACGCACGCGGCGAGGGAGCGGGGCGTGAAGAGGCAGAGGTGGTCGCCGGCGATCGGCTGCCACTCCCGCCCGAGCAGGCGCCGGGAGAGCGCGCCATAGTTCGGCGTCGTCAGGAAGAGTCCCCCGCCGGGCCGGAGTAGACCGGCGAGCGTCGCGAGAAACGCCGGAGGATCGGGCACGTGCTCCACGCACTCCAGCGACACCACGGCGTCGAAGCTCCCGGGAGTCAGCGGCAGCCGGTCGATGTCGCCGACGTGGATGCGGATGCCGCGCTCCGCCGCGGCCCGGGCGGCGGCGGCGGACAGTTCGGTCCCTTCGACCTCCCAGCCGCGCTCCCGCGCCACTTCGAGGAACAGCCCCGCACCGGCCCCGACGTCGAGCAACCGCGCGGACCCCGCCCGGAACGGCTCCAGGCCGTCCAGCATCTCCCCGTACCGGCGCCGGGTCGCCGGCGGGAGCGAGAGCGTGGCCGGCGGCAGGTAGTCGGAGTAGTGATCGTCGAGGTCGGGCGGCGCCGGCCGGCTGAGCGATCCGCACGCCGGGCAGACGCCGCAGCGGGCGCCGTCCTTTACGAACACGAACTCCGTCCCGGTCCCGCAGGCGCGGCACCTCACAGCACCGACTCCGCCCAGAGCGCCAGCGCCAGCAGCACGAACGTCCGGATCCGCGGCCGGCCGGTCCGGGAGCCGGTCGTCAGCCCGGCGACGGTCTCCTTCACCGCCTCCGGCCGCACCAGACCCAGGGAGCGCAGCGCGTCGCCCTCGAGCTTCGACGAGAGGAAGCCCGCGAGGTCGCCCCGGAACCAGTGCTCCACCGGCGCCGCGAAGCCGCATTTTTTCGCCGCGAGGACGGGCGCGGGCAACCGGTCCCCGATCGCCTTTAGCAGCAGCCGCTTGCGTCCGTTCCCGCGAACGTGGCGCCCCGCCGGTACCTTCGCACACGTCTCCACCAGGAGGTGGTCCTGCAGTGGCGACCGGCACTCGAGCGCCACGGCCATCGACGCGATGTCCACCTTCGGGTTCAGGTCGTCCGGGAGCCAGGTGGCGGCGTCCGTCGCGAGCATCCGGTCCGTCTCGCCGCCGGGGAACGAGGTGTAGAGGTCGAACAGGAACCGCGCGCTCGCTTCGCCGTGTTTCGCCGCCGCGTGCGGCGTCAGGAGGTCGTCCCGGGCACCGCCGTTGAAGATCTCGTAGAACTCGTAGTACCGGCGCCAGGGCGGCATCGCGGCGATCCGCCCCGCCCGGCGCAGCCGGCCGAACAGCAACGGCCGGAGCGCCGCGAGCATCCGGCCGCCGGGGCCGCCGATCCGGTCGAGGATCGAGAACCGGTCGTAGCCTCCGAACGCCTCGTCCCCCCCGTCGCCGGTCAGCGCCACGGTGACGTGCGGCCGGGCCGCGCGCGAGATCAGGGCCTGGGCCAGGGCCGAGGAGTCGCCAAAGGGTTCGCCCCACCGGCCGAGAATCCGCGGGATCTCCTCCACGTCCGGCGGCTCGATGACGATCTCCTCGTGCTCCGTTCCGTAGCGCTCGGCGACGGAGCGCGCGAGGTCGGACTCGTCGTACTCCGGCTGCGGCTGCCGGACGGTGAAGGTGCGCACGGGCGTGGCCAGCGCTTCGGCCATCTCGGCCACCACGATCCCGGAGTCGAGCCCGCCCGAGAGGAACGCGCCGATCGGCACGTCGGCCACCAGGCGGGCGCGCACCGCGTCGGCGATGGCTTCCCGGATCGCCTCCGCGGCCGCCCGGTCGTCGGCGAACGCGGGGTCGGGCGCGGGCCGTCGCCACCACGCCTCCGGGTGCTCCCGGCCGGCGACGATGAAGTGCGCGGCGGGCAGCTTCCTCAAGCCCCGGAACGCGGAATACGGAGCCGGCACGTAGCCGAAGGAGAGGTAGAGCGAGAGCGCCTCGGAGTCCGGCTCCGGCGTCTCGCCGAGGAGCGTGAGGAGCGCGTCGAACTCGGACGCGAAGGCGATCCCGCCGCCGGGCAGGTGGGCGTAGACGACGGGCTTCTGGCCCATGCGGTCGCGCGCGATCACGACGCGGTCTGCGCGGGGGTCGTACGCGGCGAAGGCGAACATCCCGCGCAGCCGCGACAGCGCCTTCGTTCCGTCGAGGGCGAGCGCGGTGAGGAGGGCTTCGGTGTCCGATCGCGTGCGGGGCGGCCGGCCGCGGGCCTCGTGCTCTTCTCCCAGCTCGCGGAAGTTGTAGATCTCGCCGTTGGCGACGACGACGACGCCGGTTTCGGGGTCGGTCATCGGCTGGGCGCCGCCCTCCGGGTCGATGACGTTGAGTCGCGCGTGGCCGAGGCCGACGTGCCGGTCTTTCGAGGTGAAGATCCCCTGGTCGTCGGGCCCGCGGTGGCCGAGGGCACGAACGGCCCGCGGCAGCCGTTCGGCGAACGGCGCCGGATCCCCCGCCCTGCTGAGATAGCCCGCGAACCCACACATGCCGCCGCATCCTACCAACGGGTATCCGAAAAGCGCTCAACCCAACGTCGTCTTCATCCGATGGGGAGTTGGATCAGCCCTGACAGTCTTGGTCTGGAGGAGAATACATGTACCGCATCACCCTCCTGTTCGGCGGCAAGCCGGTGCGCAAGTTCAACTTCGAGCAGGAAGCAGTCTGCATCGGTCGCGATGCGGATTGCGAAGTGCTCATCGACAACATCGGTGTGTCCCGTCGGCACGCGACGATCGAGAAGGCGAACGGCGAGTACATCCTGACCGACCTGAAGTCCCACAACGGGACCTTCGTGGAAGGCCAGCGGATCTACCACCACCAGCTGACCGACGGCGACGAGTTCTTCATCGGGAAGTACAGCATCCAGTTCGAGAATCTCGACGTGGATGCGCCCGAGCCCGCACCCGCTCCGAAGGAGTTGCAGGCCGGCATGCAGGACATGACCTTCCGCCTCGACCGGGGCGAGATCGACAAGATCATGGGTGCGTCCTCCACGGGGGTCGTCCCGAAGCTCTCCCTGCTCGCTCCCCAGAAGGAGCAGGTGACCCTGGAACTCGAGGGCCCGTACTTCCTCATCGGGAGCGACCCGTCCGCGGCCGTCCAGATCAAGGGCTTCCTGATGCCGCAGTACGTGGCGATGCTCGTGAGGGACGAGAAGTCGTTCCACGTCGTCTCCCTCTCGAAGAAGAAGCCGGTCCTCGTGAGGGGCGAGGCGGTGGGCAGCCACCAGCTCGGCGACGGCGAGGAGTTCAAGGTCGGGAACAGGCTGTTCCGCTTCGCGACGCAGTAGGGCGAGCCGGCGATCGTCGGAAGGCCGGTCCCCCGCAAAGGGGCCGGCCTTCCGGATTCGTCGGAGTGTGTGCGAAACAACGCTGACAGGCAACCGTTTTTCACCCGTCGATCCGCGGTAGGATGGCGGGATGAGGACGTTTCTCCTCGGATGCGCGGTCGGGCTGGGGGCGGGACTGGTTCTCGGCGGCGTCCTCTTTCGCGCGCCGGCGGAGGAGCCGGCTCCCGTGCGCCCGACCCCGACGTGCGCGCGGAGGCGCGTCGGGAGCTGCGCTGACTCAGCCCACGATCAGCAGCGCCAGCCACGGCACGATGCTGAACACGAGCACCAGCCCCTTGTACCGGCCGAGGTAGTCGTAGGCGATCCGGCGGACCTGCTCCTCCTCGATCCCGAACAGCCGGCCGTGCAGCCGGCTCACGACGCCCTTGAGGGACATGAGGAGCAGAGAACTCAGCGTCAGCAGGACGACGTGGATCACGGTCATCCACTGGAAGAACGCGGTGATCTGGTCGAGGTCCATTCCGTCACCTCCTTTGCGGGACAGGTTGCCTCATCCCCGACCGGGATGTCACGTGCGGGTATCGGTGGATTGGGATGAAAGAACCTGTCTCGGTATCGCGGCCAGCAGCCGCTTCTCCTCCGCCTCCCAGTGAAAACGCTCCCGGTGCGACCGGCGGCCGTTCCCGCCGCGGCGCCGTAGCTCCGCGGGGTCTCTCAGCGCCTCGTTGACCGCGTCGGCGATGCCGGCGGAGGCCGTCGCGGACGTCAGCCAGCCGGCGTCGTGCCGGACGAGGATCGCGTGCTCCGACGTCTCCCTTGCGAGGACCGGGACGCCGGCGGCCATGAACTCGTGGAGCGCGCCGGGGCCGTCCTCGCCAAGGTCCACGCCCAGGTCCGCCGCCGCGACGACCTCCGGCCGCGACTCCTCCGGCACCGGCCCCGTGAAGTGGACGCGGCCCGCCAGGTCCGGCGCGTCCGCGAAGAGCCGGAGGCGCGATTCCTGCGATCCCCGCCCGACGATCACGAGGTGCGTGCCGTCGGGAAACGTCGACGCCGCCCGCACGAGCGCGGTCAGGGACCGCTCGCGGGAGAGCGGCCCGGCGTCCATCACGACCCGGTCCGTCTCCGGGATCCCGAGCTCCCGCCGCAGGCTCCCCTCACGGACCTCGCCCTGCCGCGGCGGGAAATCCTCGATCTCGATCGTGTCCCCGGCACCGTACCGATCGCGGAACCACTCGGTGGCTTCGCCGCCGGGAAGCACCGTGAGATCCACGGAATCGAGCAGCGCCGCCTCCTCCTTCATGGCGGCCCGGAGCGACGACCACAGGGTGAAGAGAAGGACGGCCTGTTTGAACCATGTCGCCGGCCGGAACGTGCCCGCGAGGGTCCAGGGGTACGGCTCCCGCAACTCGTAGACGAGCTTCGCTCCCCGCTCCTCCGCCAGCCGCGCCGCGGGCCGGAGCGGGGAGAGCCCGACCGCCAGGACGAGGTCGAAGTCGCCGACCGGCGCCGCTTCGGCGAAGCCGTCGAACCGGCGGTGAGGACGCAGGCGAAGGGCGATCCCGCGGGGCCGGAAGTCGTAGCCCGGCCGGCTGTGGAGCCGGACGCCGTCCGCGAACAGGTCCGCGTCCTCCGGACGGAAATCGAGGCCGAGAACGTCGACCTCGCCGGCGCGTGACAGGCTCCGGACGATGCGGATCGACCGTCCGTCGTGGGCCAGGGTGCCGCCGAGGAGGACGAG